>CAIKXW010000046.1 GCA_903831485.1 uncultured Alphaproteobacteria bacterium
AGGCCCTTGTCGCCAAAGCCGGAGCGCAGGAAATGCCTCGGATAGCCCACCGGCCGCCAGTCAAGAATCATGTCGCTCATCTCAGGCATGTCCGCGAGCGTCGCGATCAGCATGGCTACTTCATTGTAATGGTTCAGATAGTCGGTCGCGAGCCCGGTCGCCGGGTTGATATTGGCCGCCCGCAGCCGGTCTGGATCTGGGTAGGCAGCCGGTGGCATTGCGGGGCTCGACGGTCGATTGCGGGAACGTGCGTCGGCGCGACCCTGCGACGGGAGGATTTACGGGCGCTTAAGCGTCAGCGTAAGCAGGGCCATGCGCGACTTTCTGTTCTTCCCCGTTTCAGCCCTCATGGCCGCCGCCTTCGTCTTCGTGGCCCTCGATCCGCTGGCAGAACGGCTGCCGAGCGGACCCGTGAGCGGCGGCGGTCGAGATGCGCAGGACGTCACGGTTGGAGGCGCCGAACTCAACCGTTTCATCGTCGGCGAGACGGGCGGCGCAACGCTGGATCTGATGCGTCCGGAGGGCGGCGAGGCCTTCCTGCGCATCGACAGGGCGGTCGCAGACTACGCAGACCCCCGCCTCGGCCCCCACCTCACCCTGGCCGAAGATCTCGAATACGCGCTCGAATCGCGGCCGATCGAAGTCGTCATCGAAGCGCGTTCGGTGGGCGACTTTGCTGCGACCCATTTTGAGGCAAACTATTTCGCCAGGATCGATGGCCAGAGCGGCTGGCGGCAGTTCGACCTGACACGCGAATTTCAGCCCTACACCCTCACCTTCCATACGCCCCGGCGCGGCCGCGAGGAAGGCTATGACTATGTCGGCATCCGCCCGGTGACGCCGGACAAGCGCCGCGTGATGGATGTCCGTTCCGTGCGTATCCGCTCGACGGCGGACAAGAGCACGCCGCCGATCTCACCCTCAAAAGGACCGATGCCGTAGGGCGCCGCCATCGTCAGTGGTCGTCGAACAATCCTGCATACCGCTCCCGCAGCACATTCTTCTGCACCTTTCCCATCGCGTTGCGCGGAAGATCCTTCACGAACAGAATGCGCTTCGGCGCCTTGAACGCCGCAAGCCTCTCGCGGCACTCCGCAATCATCGCGGCCTCGTCGCCGGCGCCGATCACCACCGCCGCGACGCCCTCGCCGAAATCGCGGTGGGGCAGGCCGATCACCGCGCTCTCCACCACGCCGGCCATTTCGTCGAGCACCAGCTCGATCTCCTTCGGATAGATGTTGTATCCGCCCGAGATGATCAGGTCTTTCGCGCGCCCTGAAATCCACACGCGCCCATCCTCATCCTGGCGCCCGACATCGCCCGTGATGAAGAAGCCATCCTTCGTGAACTCTTCCGCCGTCTTCTCCGGCATGCGCCAATAGGCGGAGAAGACGCTCGGCCCCTGGATTTCGATGACACCGGTTCTTGTCGTACCTGGCTCCTCCCCGCCGCCGATCCGCAGCTCCACGCCCGGCAGCGGAAAGCCCACCGATCCGGCGATCCGATCGCCCTCCAGCGGATTGCTGGTGATGATCACCGCCTCGCTCATTCCGTAGCGTTCGAGAATGCGCTGTCCGGTGCGCTGCTCGAACTCTGCAAACGTCGTCGGCAGCAGCGGCGCCGATCCGGAAATGAACAGCCGCACATTACGCGCCGACTCGCTCGTGAAACCCGCATTCGCCAGCAGCCGCGTGTAGAAGGTCGGCACGCCCATCATGACGGTCGAACGCCCAAGCCCCGCCAGCACATCCGCATCAACGAATTTCGGCAGCCACACCATCGAGCAGCCGGAGAGAAACGCGCAGTGGAGCGCCACGAACAGCCCGTGCACATGGAACACCGGCAGCGCGTGCAGCAGCACATCATCCGAGGTGAAGCCCCAGGCCTCGTGCAAAGCCACAGCGTTGGAAGCGAGATTCCCGTGGCTCAGCATCGCGCCCTTCGAGCGCCCCGTCGTCCCGCTTGTGTAGATGATCGACGCCAGATCCGTCGCGCCGCGTGGAACAGCGACCGTCACCGGCATTACCCCCCCGCTCTTCGCAACATACGCCTTGGGGTCAGTTACGAAGACGCGCGGTTCTGCGTCACCCAGAAAGTATGCAACTTCGCTCGGCGTGTATGCAGAATTGAGCGGCAGGAAGACGGCGCCGATCCGCAAGGCGGCAAGATACAGCATCACGCCTTCGATGCTCTTCTCCGCCTGCAGTGCAACGCGATCGCCCGGGGTCACGCCGTCGGCGACAAGCTGACCGGCAGCTGACGCGATGCCGCGCAGCAGATCCGCGTACGTTACATCGCCTCCATCATGCATCACAAAGCACGGCTTCGCCGTGTCCGCTGGAAACGCGTTAACCAAAAGATCATGCAGCAGATTGCTCATTGGGTTCGCCTGCCAACGTGAATCAGTTTGAGTACATCTTCTTAAGCGTGAGTGCGCTGGACGCGCGCATGGCACGCTGTAACTGAACGCTGCGAGAGTCGAGGGATCACTGGAATGAGTCAGCCGATAGACCGTGCGTTACGCACGCGCGCGGCTCGCGTGATTCCCGGCGGCATGTACGGCCACCAGGCCGTCGGCGGCTTGCCCGAAGGCTACCCGCAGTTCTTTGCAAGGGCCGAAGGTCCCTGGCTGTGGGACACCGACGGCAACCTGCTGCTCGACCTGATGTGCGCCTACGGTCCCCAGCTCTTCGGCTACGCCCACCACGACATCGACCGCGCCTACTCTGAACAGATGGCCGTCGGCGATGCGATGACCGGCCCCTCTCCGCTGATCGTCGATCTCGCCGAGACCATGGTGGCGATGGTCGGCCACGCCGAATGGGCGATGTTCTGCAAGAACGGCTCTGACGCCACCACAATGGCGCTGATGGTCGCGCGCGCCCACACCGGCCGCAATGCAATCGTGCGCGCGGCGGGCGCCTATCACGGCTCCTCGCCATGGAGCAATCCGCGGCCACGCGGCATAGCCCCCAGCGACCAGGCCGGCCAGCACATCTGCACCTACAACGACGTCGAAAGCCTCGAAGCCGCCGTAAAGGCCGCGGGCGCCGACCTCGCCGCCATCTTCGCCTCGCCTTTCCGCCACGACGTTTTCATCGACCAGGCTTCTCCCTCCGCCGCCTATGCCAAACGCGCCCGCGAGCTCGCCGACGAGACCGGCGCCCTGCTCATTGTCGATGAAGTCCGCGCCGGCTTCCGCATCGCGCGTGACTGCAGCTGGTCGCTCCTCGGCGTCGCGCCGGACCTGTCCTGCTGGGGCAAGGCCATCGCCAACGGCCACCCCATCTCGGCTCTACTGGGCTCGGAGAAAGCGCGCGGCGCAGCGGAGAAGATCTACGCCACTGGCTCCTACTGGTTCGCCGCCGCCGCCATGGCCGCCAGCATCGCCACGCTGAAGCTGATCCGCGAGTCCGACTATCTCGAACAGATCACCGCAATGGGCGGAAGCCTCCGCACCGGCCTCAACGATCGCGCTAGCGCACACGGCTTCACAGTGCGCCAGACCGGCCCCGCGCAGATGCCGCTGATCCTGTTCGACGAAGACCCCGACATGCGCCTCGGCTACGCTTGGTCGGCCAGCATGGTCCGGCACGGCGTCTACATGCACCCCTGGCACAACATGTTCATCTCCGCCGCGATGACCGACGCGAACATCGCGTTCGCCCTCGACGCCGCCGACCAGAGCTTCGCGGAGCTCGCGAAGACCGCACCGAAGCTTGGCCCCAACACGCGCTATCCCGGCCCGCGCCGCGCCTGATTCATGCCTGTTGACCGACCGACGCGCGGCACTAGTCTCCGCGCCGTCGCCCTTTGCGGGTCAGGGTTTCCAACAGGACTGATAAAATGAGACAGCTTCTGCTTTGCGGCGCCGCAATCGGCGCACTGATCCTTTCCAGCTGCACCGCCATGGCGCCGCCGGCTGCTGACACAACCACGGCCCCGGCGGCGACGGCTGCCGCCACCCCCAAGCAGACCCCTGCCGAATTCCTCGCCGCCGCCGAGAAAGAGCTGTCGGACTTTTCCGATTACGCAGCACGCGTGGCGTGGGTGAACTCTACTTACATCACCGACGACACCGACTGGCTCAACTCCCGCGCGGGCTCCGAAGGCACGCTGCTCTCCGTCCGTCTCGCCAACGCCACCAAGCAGTTCGAAGGCGCTCAGATGACGCCCGAGCAGAAGCGCAAGATGGACATCCTGCGCGCCGGCATCGTCATGCCCGCCCCCTCCAAGGGCACGCCCGACCAGCAGAAAGCCATCGCCGACGAACTCGCGACCATCACCACGAACCTTCAGTCAACCTATGGCAAGGGCAAGGTCCCGCTCGACCCGGCGAAGTTCGATGTCGCCGCCGTCCTCAAGATCCTCAACGCCTCGCGCAACAAGGAAGAACCGCGCGACCCCAAGGCGCCGCTGACGCTCGAAGAAGCCTCGCTCCTTCTCTCGGAATCCCGCGACCCGAAAATCCTCGCCGCAGCATGGGAAGGCTGGCACGCCATCTCGCCGGCGATGAAGCCCGACTACCAGCGCATGGTCGAGATCGGCAATGAAGGCGCCCGCGAGCTCGGCTTCAAGGACGTCGCCGACATGTGGCTCGCCAACTACGACATGCCCTCCGCCGACATGGAAAAGACGGTCGAGCGCCTGTGGACCCAGGTGAAGCCGCTGTACGACGACCTGCACTGCTATGCCCGCGGCAAGCTCAATGCGAAATACGGCGAGGCCGTGCAACCGAAGACCGGCCCGATCCGCGCCGACCTGCTCGGCAACATGTGGGCCCAGCAGTGGGACAACATCTACGACATAGCCGCCCCGCCCGCCTCCGATCCCGGCTATGACCTCACCACGGTGCTGAAGCAGAAGGGCTATGACCAGATCAAGATGGTGAAGACGGGCGAGGCCTTCTTCACATCGCTCGGCCTCGCGCCCCTGCCCCAGACATTCTGGCAGCGCTCGCAGATCACCCGCCCGCGCGATCGCGAAGTTGTCTGCCACGCCTCGGCGTGGAACGTCGACAACAAGGAAGACCTGCGCATCAAGATGTGCACGCAGATCAACGCGGAGGACTTCTCGACCGTCCACCACGAACTCGGCCACAACTTCTACCAGCGCGCCTACAAGGATCAGGACCTGCTCTTCAAGAACGGCGCTAACGATGGCTTCCACGAAGCCATCGGCGATTTCGTCGCCCTCTCGATTACGCCTGAATACCTCAAGCAGCTCGGCCTCATCGACAAGGTTCCGGCAGCCTCCGCCGACATCGGCCTGCTGATGGACCGTGCGCTCGAGAAGGTCGCCTTCCTGCCCTTCGCCATCAAGGTCGACAAGTGGCGCTGGCAGGTCTTCCGCGGCGAGACGAGCCCCGCGCAATACAACCAGGCCTGGGTCGATCTCGGCCGCCAGTATCAGGGTATCACGCCGCCGGTCTCGCGCGCCGCAGACGCGTTCGACCCCGGCGCCAAATTCCACATCCCGGGCAACACGCCCTACCTGCGTTACTTCCTGTCCTTCATCCTGCAGTTCCAGTTCCACAAGGCCGCCTGCGAGCAGGCCGGCTGGACCGGGCCGCTGCATCGCTGCTCGATCTACGGCAACAAGGCGGTCGGCGCGAAGTTCACGAAGATGCTCGAGATGGGCGCCAGCAAACCCTGGCCCGACGCCCTCGAAGCCTTCACCGGCACCCGCGACATCGATGGCTCCGCCCTCGTCGCCTACTTCGCCCCGCTGCAAGCGTGGATGAAGGAACAGAACAAGGGCCAGACCTGCGGCTGGTAAGCATCGATCGTGACTGAACGGAACGCCGCTCCACCAGGGGCGGCGTTTTTGTTGGCGCGGCGCGGCGCGCCTGCGGGCCACTACCACCCGTCACGAACACGCCCTAGTCTCAGGCGCATGCCGAGACATCTGTCCCACCTCATCGCCGCTGTTACTCTCGCCCTCGCCGCCTGCGTGCAGCAGCCAGAGCCCCTGCCCGATGCACCGCCGCTCGTCCTTACAGGTGAGATCACCCGCGCCGATCACCAGAGCTATCGCGAGATTCCTTTCACCGTTCCGCCGGGCACGACGAACATCACCCTCGACTTCGCCTACACTGGCAAGGAAAACCGCACCGTCATCGACATCGGCGTGCGCGATCCGCAAGGCCAGCGCGGCTGGAGCGGCGGCAACAAGAGCCACATCGAGATCGGTTCGCAGGCCGCGACTCCGTCCTACCGCCCGGGCCCCATCCAACCCGGCGAATGGAAGCTTGTGCTCGGTATCCCGAACATCCGTGAGGGCCAGACTTCGAGCTACACGGCGACGGTGAGTTTCAGCAGAGCATCGGATCGGCCCGCCGCTAGCTTAGGCGTGCGCAAGGCCGCCACCACGCCGCACGCCGACGCGAGCAAATGGCGCCGGGGCGACTTCCACACCCACACGGCGCATTCCGATGGTTCGTGCGGACCCGAAGGCGAGCGCGGCCCGTGCCCCACGCTTTCGACATTCATTGCAGCGCGTGACGCCAACCTCGACTTCGTCGCGGTGACTGACCACAACACCATCACCCAACTCACTGATATCAGAATACTGCAGCCGGTGTTTCCCGCGCCGCTGCTCATCCCCGGCACCGAGATCACCACCTTCAACGGGCACGCCAATGTCATCGGCAACACGGGCTTTCTCGACTTCCAGCTCGGCTCGCCGCGGCTGCCGACGCTCGCGAACCTCTTCGACCAGGTCGAAGCACAGGGCACCTTCATCTCCGTCAACCACCCGTCACTCCCATCGGGCGAGGCCTGCATGGGCTGCGGCTGGACAGTGAAGGACACCGACTGGTCGCGTGTCACCGCGATCGAAGTGATCAACGGCGCCAGCATGCGCACCTCTGGCCCCGAAGGCGCCTTCAACGGCATCGCCTTCTGGGAAGCCCGCCTCAGGCAAGGCCACCGTATCACCGCCATCGCCGGGAGCGACAATCACGACGCAACCGACACGACCGGCGCGAAGCAGTCACCCGTCGGCACGCCCGCGACCGTCGTCTATGCGGAGGACCTCTCGACACAGGCCATCATCGCCGGCGTGAAATCCGGCAGGGTATTCGTCGATGCAGGCGCACCGGCAGGCGCCACCTTCGACATGACCGCGCGCGCCGCCGGCGCGGAAGCAAGGATGGGCGGCGAGCTGAGGCTTGCCACGCGCGAACGCGCCGCAGTCAGCATCGACCTCGGCAGCTTTCCGCCGGGCGCACGCACCCAGCCGATTTCGCACAACCTGCTCGTGACGCCTGGCCTCGCTCCGGGCGATGCCTTCGCAATCAGCCTGCAGGAAGACGTCGCCAGCGGCTGGTTCCGCGTCAATATCCGGGACGCCGCCGGCAAGCTCCTGCTCCTCGGGAACCCGATCTACCTCGTCCGCGGTGGTTAACGCGGCGTCCCAGCTCAATATCCGCGCAGTCGAGCCGGGTCCTGTTGGGGGTATTGCGCAGAAGTCATTCTGCTTCCGCTAGAATTCGCGGCGCAACAGTCGGGAAATACTGGTGAATGCCAATTGTGAGGGTCCGGCGGGAAGGCTAGTCTGAAACCGCCAATCGGGATGGCGTGTCGCGTGGGGACTTGTCGATGCTTGAGATCGCCGCAATCGTCGGGGCCGTCCTTGTCGGACTGCTGCTCGTCTTCGTCGTCTACCGCGCCGCCCGCACCTACGACGCCGGCGCGCACGCCACCTTCATCACAACCAAGGGCGGCGACTTCTACGGCGCCCTGCGCGCGCCGATGACGATCTGGGACCCGCGCATCAAGGTGCTGCGCGAGAAGCACGCCCCGGCCATCAACATCATGACGACGGACGCGACCGGCGCCTTTTACGAGAAGTCGCTCGTCGACAGGCGCAATGGCGAGATCAGCCTGCGCGTCCACACCTGCGCGCCGCGCCCCTTCCACTCGACCACCACGGACAAGCGCCAGCTTGTGATCAAGCCGAAAGTCGCCTTCCAGCTCGACATCGACCGTATCCAGATTCCGACCCAGATGGAGTCGTTCGGGACGACGCTTGCCGCCCGCATCGAGAACCTCTTCGACAACGCCGTCTCCGAATACGAAGACCAGGACGTCTTCAAGCACCAGCGCGAGATCGAGCAGCGCGTCCTTCGCGAACTGCAGGACATCGAATTCCCCGCCGACGCGGAACGCCCCTCCGGCATGCCGCTCGGCATCAAGGTCTATGAAGCGATGTTCTCGTTCGAGCGTCCGCAGAAGCCGATCAACAAGGACCTCGCCAATGGCCCGATGGCCTACGACAACGAGCACCTCGACGACCTCGTCGACATGCTCGAGAAGGCCAACCCTGCCACGGTCGAAACGCTGATGCGCATGCTCGAGCTGCAGACGCGGCAGAACATCGTCCAGATGCTCTGCAAGTCCGGCGGCCTCGTTGCCTTCACCGCGCAGGAACTCGGCCTGTCTGAGCGCGTGGTTGAGCGCGCCCACTACGGCGCCAACATCATGAAGGAGATGACGCCTCCGCCGGTCGCAGCCGCCCCGCCTGCTCCGGCGCCGACGACCGTGATCACCGCCGAAAGCGCAGCCGCCAAGCCGGTCGATCCCGCCACAGCCTATTACAGCCTCGGCGCGCCGAAGGGGCAGAAGGCCGAGCCTGCGCCTGCGGATGCAGTCAAAACATAAGGGGCTTAGCGCTCTTCAACGTGCACGAGTGCGGAGAAAACAAGCGGCAAGATGCGCATGCTCCGACCTTGCAAACTTCAACTAGCCTTGAGAAATCATCCAAGTGAACAAGAATGCCATGCACAGGATTGCTGCATGACAAGCTCGCATAACGGTACGTTGTCTCTGAGATAGTTCAGCAGTGTGCAGCACGCTCGGCCAAACTAGCCATATGAAGACCAAGGAAACGAGAAAGGACGCAGGTAGGGCATAATGGCCCAACCCAGTCCGTCCCAGCAGCACCAACGCGATTTGCATGATGGCAAATCCGGCTACCAGCTTCACGCAATACTTAGCCTTCAGGCTTGCTAAAGCACTCGACCGGGATTCATCCGCCCGTCCGGATCGAGCGCCCGCTTCACCGCGCGCATCATGTCCATCTCGACTGCCGACTTGCGCCACGCCAGCTCATCGCGCTTCAGCCGCCCGATGCCATGCTCGGCCGAGATCGAACCATTGAGGCTCGCAATCAGGTCATGCACCGCCTTTGACAGCGGCAGCCCGTCCTGCTCGACAAAGCGATCCTGATCCGCGCCCGGAGGCGGCGTGATGTTGAAATGGATATTGCCGTCCCCGACATGCCCGAACGCGATCACATCGGCGCCCGGCGACATCGTGTGAGCCAGCGCCGCACCCCGCTCCATGAACTCGGCCACCCGCGACACCGGCACCGACACATCATGCTTCAGCGCCTTGCCATGCGCACGTTCGGCAACCGCGATGTTCTCGCGGATCTTCCATACCATGGCTTTCTGCGCTTCGGTCGCGCAGATCACGGCGTCTGCCACGATCTCCTTCTCGATCGCGTCCGCAAGCAATGACTCCATCATGTCGCGCGCGCCCTCTTCGCGCGGCAGCGACAGTTCGACCAGCACGCGCCACGGCAGCCCTGACGGCAGCGGATCGCGCGTATCCGGAATATGCCGGATCACCAGCTGCAGCCCAAGGTGCGGCACGATCTCGAACCCCGTCACCGCCCCGCCGCTCGCCGCCTTGGCCAGCTGCAGCAACTCCACCGCGTGTCCCGGCGACGCCACCGTCACCCAAGCCGTCTCCTTCACGGCAGGCCGCGGAAACAGCTTCAGCGTCGCCGCCGTCACCACGCCCAGCGTGCCCTCTGCGCCGATGAAGAGATGTTTGAGATCGTAACCGGTATTGTCCTTGCGCAGACCGCGCAGCCCGTTCCACACGCGCCCATCCGGCAGCACCGCCTCGATGCCCAGCACGAGGTCGCGCATCATGCCGTAGCGCAGAACCTGGACGCCGCCCGCATTGGTCGAGATCAGCCCGCCGATCATCGCCACACCCTGCGCGCCCAGCGACAGTGGAAACAGCCGGTCATGCTCCGCAGC
>CAIKXW010000047.1 GCA_903831485.1 uncultured Alphaproteobacteria bacterium
CCTAGCGGCGAAGGCAGCGGCAGACATCGCGATTTTCTCATGATTGCCCAGAGCCGTGCTTTACGGGCACGTCTGGGCGTCGCATCAATCGGGCTCATGTGGAGGGAATCGATGAGAACGCTTGTCCTGGCCGGCCTGATGGCCGCCGCCGCCCCGGTTGCGATGGCGCAGAACGTCTACGTCACGGCCGACCGCCTGCTCGATGTCTCGACCGGCCGCATGATCCAGAACCCCGCCATCATCATCCAGGACGGCGTCATCACGGCGGTCGGCTCGCGAGACCGCCTGCAGGTGCCATCCGCCGCGATTGTCCACGAGCTCACGGGCGTCACCCTACTGCCGGGCCTGATCGACATGCACACACACCTCGACAGCGATCCGACCATGGGCGGCTTTACCGGCATCGGCCTGCCCGATGCCTATGCCGCCGTGATCTCGGTCCCCGCCGCCAAGGCGACGCTCGATGCAGGCTTCACCACGGTGCGCAATGTCGGCTCGGGCAATTGGGACGATATCGCACTCAAGGCCGCCATCGAGATGGGCAAGGTCCCCGGCCCGCGCATCGTGCCCGCCGGACACTCCTTCGGCGCAACCGGCGGCCATTGTGACATCACCGGCCTGTCGCCCTCGTTCAACATGGCGAGCCCCTACAATGCCGACAGCCCGGACGAGGGCCGCAAGCGCGTGCGCGAGATCCGCAAATACGGCGCCGAGGTGATCAAGATCTGCGCGACTGGCGGCGTCTTCTCGCACAACACCGAGCCGGGCCAGCAGCAGCTGACGCTCGCCGAGATGAAAGCCATAGCCGAGGAAGCCCACATGTGGGGCCTGAAAGTCGCCGCCCACGCCCACGGCGCCACCGGCATCCGCGATGCAGCGCTCGCAGGCATCGACACGATCGAACACGCCAGCCTGATCGACGACGAAGGCATCGCAGCCGCGAAGAAGATGGGCACGTTCCTGTCGATGGACATTTACAACACGGACTACACCCAGAGCGAAGGCCCGAATAACGGCGTGATGGAAGACAACCTCCGCAAGGACCGCGAAGTGGCGGAAGTCCAGCGCCAGGGTTTCAAGCGCGCGCTCGCGGCCGGCGTGAAGATGGTCTACGGCACCGACAGCGGCGTCTATCCGCACGGCGACAATGCAAAGCAGTTCGGGGTGATGGTGCGCTATGGCGCAACGCCCCTGCAGGCGATCCAGACCGCCACGATCAACGCCGCAGACGCGCTCGGCAAGAAGGGCAAGGTCGGCGTCGTGGCGAAGGGCGCGTTCGGCGACCTCGTCGGCGTCATGGGCGATCCCACGCGCGACGTGACGCTGCTGGAAAAGCCTGTCTTCGTCATGAAGGGCGGCGAGGCCGTGGTGGGCGGGGACGAGTAACACAGCCCCGCCAGCAGCCCGCTTCCGCTTCGGCCAAATTCCGACACGAACCGCGACCAGCCTCGCCTGGTAATAGGGAGGCTGCCAATGCGCGCGTTATTGCTGATGTCCTGTTTGGCGCTCGCCATGTCCGCGCCTGCACAGGCTCAACGCGCGCATGCCATCGCGGGTGACTGGCACGGCACTGGCCTGCAGGTCGGACCCGAGGGTGTTCAGTCGAGCTGGACAATCCAGCTCTCCATCACAGCGGCGGGCGCCGCCGAGATCGCCTACCCCCAGCTTGGCTGCAAGTCAGTGCTTCATCGCGTCACCGCTGCGCCGAACGAAACCGTGTTCCGCGAAGAGATCACCCAGGGCGACTGCATCGATGGCGGCCATATCTCTGTCATGGCGAAGAACGGGCGTCTCTTCTGGTTCTGGACCAGCCCGGGAACGCCGGCTGACGCGTCGGCGGTGTTGTACCCGGACAATCTGGTTTCCTAGAACTCGACGAGCAATGCCGTCGCATCATCGCTCGTCTTGAAGCGCCCGATCCTGGCGTCGTCCTCGGGCGAGGCTTCCATCTCGCGCAACTCGCGCATCAGCGCGCCAAGGCCGCGATCCAGCGCCGCATCGATCAGCCCCTCATCCGTGTACCGCCCATAGGGCGACACCAGTCGGTAGAACCCGTCTGACATCACCAGCGCCTTCGTGCCCGCCGGCGCATCGCAGCTCTGGTGCACGATGTGCCCGGCCGCCTCCGGCTGCACGCCGAACACCCAATAGCCGTTGCGCGTGTTGTGGATCGCCCGCACGTCCTGAAGCCATTTCAGCTGGTCCTCGGGCGTCATCGCCATCACGGTCTTTGCGCGTCCCTGCTCGTCCGCAGCCTTGCCGGCCTCGCCGAACACGGTGACCGCGCCGTCAGGCGATTTCACGATCGCGATTGAATCGCCCAAGGTCGCGCCTTCAAGCCTGCCCTTGCGATGGCGAACCCAGATCGCAGCAGCGGTGGGATAACTCGCCAGCGGCGCATCCTTGAGGGGTATCTTCACCTCACGCTCGATTGCCGCACGCAGCCGCGGGAGCAGACGGGCAAACCATGCCTGTGGAATCTCGCGCGCATCTGCCGGATGCCTGACGATGGTCTCGGCGAAGATCTCGGCATAGCGCGCCGCATCCGATTCAGCCGCCGCGAAGATACGCACCGGCCCCACATCCGTCGCACCGTCGACCACACACGCCCAACCCGCCGCCTCGTCGAAGGCGTAGCGATCATCGCCCGTACCGGTCTTCATTCCCCCGCCCAGCTTCGAGCCGGGAAATGAAATCGAGTCGAGAAGTTTCATGGAGGGCTCCGCAGGCGAGCGCCTTCCTATGTGGTCGTGGTCACAGAAGGAAGCTCGGCGCGGCCTAAGCCGTCCGCGTCTTCAGCGCTTGCGAGAAATCCGACAGGGTCTGGATGTAGTCGCCGCTCTCGCGGAGGCGCTGGACGTAGAGTTCGAGGATCTGCCGCGCCGCGACCCCGGCCTCGAGGCCGCATTTTTCCGCTTCTTCAGCGAACAGCTTCTTTGACTCAGGATCGAGCCTGACAGTCAGCGGCTGGCGGTTTGCTGTTTTGGACATGAG
>CAIKXW010000048.1 GCA_903831485.1 uncultured Alphaproteobacteria bacterium
ATGCGGGTTCTGCGACAGGAACTGCTTCGGCGTCATATTCAGGTTGGTGAAATTGCACCGTCCGCCGCCGGAAATGCGGATCTTCTCGGCCGGCTTGTCCGCATGGTCGATCACCATGACGCGGCGCCCCCGGCGCCCGGCATCGATCGCGCACATGAGGCCGGCGGCCCCCGCGCCGATGACCAGCACATCGCATGTGGTTGTCTGATCGCTCATCGTCTCGCGCCCGGTCAGCGCCACGGGTCGGCGCCAAAGCTGATAGGGCGCCGTTCGGCGCCCAAGACAAGACAGCTCGCGCGGTAGTCTGCTGGGCGCCCCGGCGCGCGCGATTTGGCCGTTTAACCCGTCTGCAATGCGGGTGTTGCAAGAGAGCTTGGCGCAAAGGCGCCAATGCGGCAAAAGACACCATGAAGAAAACGCAAATCGTTATCGTCGGGGGCGGCGCGGGCGGTCTCGAACTGGCCCGAAAGCTGGGCGCCAAATATGGCCGGAAGCGGCACGACATCATCCTCGTCGAAAAAAGCCGAACCCATATCTGGAAGCCCTTGCTGCACGAAGTGGCCGCCGGCGCGCTCGACGCCAATCTCGACGAAGTCGGTTACCGCAGCCACGGCTCACGCTGGGGCTATCGCTTCTTCTGGGGAGCGCTCGAAGGCATCGACCGCGACAATCGCCAGGTCATCATCGCGCCCTTGCTTGACGAGGACGGCGCCGAGGTCATCGGCCGGCAAACCATCAGATACGACTACCTGGTAGTCGCGATCGGCTCGGTGACGAACACGTTCAACACGCCGGGCGCCGCAAAGCACTGCATCCTGCTCGACGAGCGCGAACAGGCTGACCGCTTCCGCCTCAAGCTTCTCAACCAGTGCCTCCGCGTCTCGCGCGCCATGAGCGCAGACCCCACAAGCGACGCGCAGGTCAAGATCGCAATCATCGGCGCCGGCGCCACCGGCGTCGAACTCGCAGCTGAACTCTACAACGCGGCCGTCGGCCTCAAACACTACGGCCTCGAAGTGTTCGACGAAACGCGCCTCGTCACCACCTTGCTGGAGGCGGGCCCGCGCATCCTGCCCGCGCTGCCCGAAAAACTCTCAGGCGCCGCGCGCGAAGAGCTCGAGCGCCTGGGCGTCAAGGTGCAGACATCCACGCGCGTCTCCGAAGTTACACGGGAGGCCGTGATCACCAGCGCCGGCGACGTCCAGGCGGATCTCAAGATCTGGGCGGCCGGCGTGCGCGGCGCCGACGTCCTCAAGGACATCGGCGGCCTCGAAACCAACGCCAGCAACCAGCTCGTCGTCCGCCGCACGATGCAGACCACGCGTGACGATCGCATCTATGCGCTGGGCGATTGCTGCGCCTGTCCGCAACCGGGCTCGGATCGGCCAGTGCCGCCGCGCGCGCAGGCCGCGCACCAGATGGCCGCCACCGTTTTCAAGAACCTGAAGAATGCCATGGCCGGCAAGCCGCTCGGCGAATTCAACTACCACGATCACGGCTCGCTCGTGTCGCTCAGTCAGTACTCAACCGTCGGTAGCCTCATGGGCGGCCTCATCGGCGGCAGGCTGGCAATTGAGGGCCGGCTTGCACGGTTCGTCTACGTCTCACTCTACCAGATGCACCTGCTGGCGATTCACGGCTGGCTCCGCGGCTTGGCCCTGATCGCAATCGGCCACGTCAACCACGTCATTCGTCCGCGCCTGAAACTCCACTGAGCCTCAAGAACGCCCGCAGCCGGGTTGAAGACGCCCTCGCCGTCGGCCGCCGGCATCGCCATGTGGTCGCCTGCACGAGATGGCCCACGCCCTGGTCGTGGACTATGCGAGGCGATCGGCAATGCGCACGAGCGTATCGCGCAGCGCCGTCAGCCG
>CAIKXW010000049.1 GCA_903831485.1 uncultured Alphaproteobacteria bacterium
GAACGGCCCGGTGGAAACACCGGGCCGTTTTTCGTCATGCGAGAAGCTTCGACGCAGAGCGCCGGGCGCCATTCATCCGCCCGATTCTCTGCCAAGCCTCGGCGCAAGGAGAACGCCCATGCGCACGATGATCTTCGCTTTCGCGGGACTTGCCGTCACCGCCTGCGGACAAGCGGAAACCGAAATCGCCGCCGTTCCTGCGGCGACTGAAGAGGCGCCTCCTGCCGCCGCCATGCCCTCCGCAGCAATCGGTGGCTGGGAGGTCGACCAGACTGCCTATGCGCTCAGCAACACGGCGCTCCCTGCGATGACTGGCACGAGGCCGGATGGATCGGCCTTCACGACCGAAGCGATGCGCGGCCGCTGGACCATCCTCGGCCTGTGGTCTGGCCCTGCGCCTGCCGATGAAGCCAGCTTCACTGCTGCGCTGAGTTCAGCTGCGGACCAGGACCCTGATCTCGATGTGCTTGTGATACACGCAGCCGGCGCCGCGCCGCAGCCTCCTCCGCCGTGGCCGATGCTGGAAGACAGCGGCAAGCTGATCAGCGTGTTGGCGCCGCCGACCACGCCGGCTTACCTGCTCGTTGGCCCGGATCTGACGATCGAGGGCTATCGCGGCGCCCTATCTGAAACGCCAGACGATGGCATCAAGTCGGTCATCCGCGGCGTCGCGGAGATCCGCAAGCAGATCGCCACGCTGCAATAGTCAGCGGCCGAGCGCGTATGCGCCGCCTTTCTCTATCGCGCGTATCCAGGCGGGCCGGGCATGGATGCGGTCGAGCCAGGCATTGAAGTTCGGATAGGACGGCAGGGCGCCCTGCGCGCGCGCCACTTCGGCGACGAAGCTCATTTGCACATCTGCGCCCGTCAGGCTGTCGCCGACGAAGAACTGCGTGCCGGTGAGATGTCCCTCGATGAAGCTCAGATGGTTGGCCGTCTCGCTCGAGATGCGCGGCTCGAGCGGCGCGCCAGCATCCTTCAGCCTCCCGACATAGAGGCGCAGCATCAGGGGAAGCATCGCTGACCCTTCGCCATAGTGCAGCCACTGGACGTAGCTGTCATAGTGCCGCGTCGCCATGTCGGGCTGCATGCGACCGCCGCCGTGATGGCGGATGATGTAGTCGATGATCGCGCCGGTCTCGATGATGGTGGCGTCGCCATCGGTGATGACGGGGCTCTTGCCGAGTGGGCTCACGGCCTTGAGCTCCGGCGGAGCAAGGCGGGTCTGCGTATCGCGCTGGTAGATTTTGAGCTCATAAGGAAGCCCCAGCTCCTCCAGCAGCCACAGGATGCGCTGCGAGCGTGACTCGTTGAGATGGTGAACCGTGAGCATGGGATGTGTCCTGAGAAAGCGTGGAGAGCAGTCTCGGCCAGCGGAATTGAATTGCATAGACCCTCAAAAGCGAAGAGCCCCGCGCCCAAGGGACACGAGGCTCTTCTGGCTTTCGCCTTCGCCACTCAAGAGAGCGGCTGTTCAAGCAGGCCGTTCAAGGCCAGCATATGTCGTTCTGAATTTTGCTGATGACGACTCGAAACGTCCTGGCCAGGCGCGCTTCCGATCGAGCCGGGGCCCCACCGCATTCGGGGAGCCCGGATTTCTAAGCAGGTGGAGCCTCCATGCGCATCTCCTTGTGTTTCACCGCGTCCGCTGGCGCAGCGCTACGACCGGACTTCGTTCGTGGCATGCCGCTCACGGAATGCCGTCTCGCGTCACCGGAGCCGCTGGTGCTCCGCGGACGAGCAGAGGCTACGCCCATCCTCCCGATCGTCAACCGCAAGAGGTCAGAAAGTCGATCACGATGCAGTCTCAAATCTCCGCGCACTCCCCGCGCCGCGCACAGGAAACGGCTTGGCTTCACCGGCGTGTGCTGCATAGTCCGCGGAACGGCGCCTGAGAGCGCCGATGGGAGGGACATTGATGACGAGCACCACAACGGCTTCGGCCGTCGCGCCGCCCTTGTCCTCGCCGATGCCTGTTCCATACCGCCGCTATGCGCTCGGACTTCTGGTCGCGATCTACACGGTCAACTTCCTCGACCGACAGATCGTCACCATCCTGATCCCCGACATCAAGCGCGACCTCAACCTGTCCGACAGCGAAGTGGGCGCGATGGCGGGTCTGTGGTTCGCCATCCTCTATACCACGCTCGGCATTCCCATCGCGCGATGGGCGGACCGGGGCGACCGGCCCTTCATCATGACGGCCTCGCTCGCCGTGTGGAGCGGCTTCACAGTGCTTGCAGGCTTCGCGCAGAACTTCCTGATGCTGGCGATCTCTCGCGCCGGTGTTGGCGTCGGTGAAGCGGGCTGCACGCCGACAGCGCATTCGCTGCTCACCGACTATTTCCCGAAGGAGTCGCGCGCGCGCGCGCTGGCAATTTACTCGATGGGCATTTCCATCGGATCGCTTCTGGGGATGGCCCTCGGCGGCATCATTGCAGCCAACTGGGGCTGGCGCACTGCTTTCTTTGTCGCTGGCGCGCCGGGCTTGATCCTCGCCGTGGTGTCCGCGATGACGCTGCTTGAGCCGCGCCGCGCGTCAAATCTTATCGCGGCTGAAGCCGCTGCCAGAGCCGCGGCCGCCATTCCAACCAAAGTCGCGCTGAATGTGCTCAGCAAGAAGCCGACCTTCTGGTTCTTTGCGCTGGGCGCCGCGTTTGCCGCGACGGTTTCCTACTCGCACTCCTTCTTCCTGGCCGGGTACTTTCTCTACACGCAGCCGCAGGGCCTCGCAGACGCCGCGGCTTTCTACGGCATCGGCGGAAGCAATGCCGGCACGTCCTATCTCGGAATTGGCCTTGGCTTCTCGGCCGGCATTGGCGGCGTTATCGGTTCGTGGATCGGCGGCTGGTGGTGCGACAAGTACGGCGCGAAGGACCTGCGGCAGTTCGCGACCCTGCCGCTGATCTTCCCGTTCATCGGCCTGCCCGTCTTCTGGTACGTCGCGCAGATGGACGACATGGTGCTGGCGATGATCCTGATGATCATACCGAACATCGGCGTCGCGATCTGGTATGGACCGGTATATGGAGGCGTGCCGGGCCTCGTGCCGCCGGCGATGCGCGCGACCGCTGCTGCGATCCTCCTTTTCGTGGTCAACATGATCGGCCTCGGCGCTGGTCCGACGCTGTTCGGCATTGCGAGCGACGCCTTCGCCAACTGGCATCACACGCAAGCCGGCACGGGGCTCGACGTCGCCACCTGTAAATCCATCGCGCAGGACGCGCCGCAGTTTGCGACCTGCTTCACCAACCAGGTCGAGGGCCTGCGCAACACCATCTACTGGTCGACGTCGATCCATGTCCTCAGCTGGATTGCCTTCGCGCTCACCATCCTGACGATCAGGAAGGACATGGAGAGCTGAGCTACGGCAGCCGCGCTACTTCGGCGCGTCTGAACGTCCGCGCAGTTCGGGCGATTTATCGTCGGTCACTGCAGCGACGCACGCCTTGTATTCCTCGGCAAGCAGAGCGTCCGCGCGACCCTGTCGGTAACCGGTGATCGCAGCACATGCCTTCCCGGCCTCGACCCTTTCGGGATCGGGCTGCAGGACAGGCTCAGCCAAAGGCGCGGGCGGCGCTCCATCGCATCCCGCCAGCAGCACCGCAGCAAACAGCAATCCGCGCATCCGCGATCCTTGGCCGAAGCCCAACCAGGGCGCAGACTGCCGCGGACATTCCTCGCAATTCGTCAACGCGGGCGGAGCACTTGATTGCAAATGCAACAATGTCCATGTTGAGGAGCATGTTGCCAGCGATCTTCGTTTCCCACGGCTCCCCCATGCTCGCGATCGAGCCCGCAGAGGCGCGCGACTTTCTCGCGGATCTTCCGCGGCTCCTTCCCGAGCGTCCGAGGGCAATCCTCGTTATCTCGGCCCATTGGGAGCGCCTGCGCCCCGCCGTGAATGCGCCCGCGCATAACGAGACCATCCACGATTTCGGCGATTTTCCGCAGGCCCTGTTCGACCTGCAATACCCCGCCCCTCCCGCGGCCGACCTCGCGCATCGTGTCGCCGAACTCCTGACGGCCGGCGGCATGCCGACGGATATCGACACGCGCCGCGGTCTCGACCATGGCGCATGGGCGCCACTGATCGTGGCCTGGCCCGACGCGAACGTGCCCGTGCTGCAGCTGTCGGTGCAGACGCGCCTCGGTCCGGAACATCATTTCCGCCTCGGGCAGCTGCTTGCGCTGCTGCGCGAGGAAGGCGTGCTGATCCTCGGCTCCGGCAGCTTCACGCACGACCTGTCGAGCTTCCGCATCTCGGGCGGCCGTATCGATGCGCCGGAACAGGACTGGGTCCGCAGCTTCGCTGACTGGATGGTGTCGGCCCTGCGGGAGGGCCGCATCGACGACCTCTTGAACTACCGCACGCGCGCACCGGAAGCGGTTCACAACCATCCGACCGAAGAACACCTGCTACCGCTTTACGTAGCGCTCGGCGCAGGCGCCGACCGCACTTCGCACCTGCACCAGAGCACCACTTACGGCATCCTGCGGATGGACGCGTTCGCGTTCGGTTGAACTCGCCCACTGACGAGTGCGTGCACACTCTGTTGCTTGGACCAATCCTGCGCTAATTCAGGGTCAAAGCCGGAGAAACCGGTTGAAACTGTCAGGCAGGAAACATGACCACGATCGCTGCACCACGCCCTCGCTCAAGCCTCTTCCGCCGCGCCGCTTTCGCGCTTGCCGCTGCATCGGCGCTTTTCGCGTCCGCCTGTGCAAGCATGGGCAACATGATGAGCGAGCCGCAGCAACCCGCCATCGGTCTCTATGAGATGCGGATCTACACGCCCGCGCCGGGCAAGAAAGCCGCCCTCGATGCGCGCTTCCGCGACCATACGGTCGGCCTGTTCCAGAAGCACGGCATGACGCCTATCGGCTTCTTCCACGTCTACACCCCGCCGGGCGCGCCGGCTGACGACCGCCTGTTCTACGTGATGGGCTACAAGGACCGCGCCGCACGCGATGAGTCTTGGCGTGCGTTCGCACAGGATCCGGAGTGGCAGAAGGTCTATGCCGACAGCCAGAAGGACGGCTCGCTTACCACGCAGGGCGGCATCGAGAATGTCTTCTTCAGCCCGGCGGAGTATTCGCCGAAGCTCAACCTCACGCCGTCAGCCACGCCGCGCCACTTCGAGTATCGCGTCTACACGGGAAACCCGGGCAAGCTGGAAAACATCCACGCCCGCTTCCGGGACCACACCATGCGCATCTTCGCGCGCCTCGGCATGGCCAACTATCTTTACTGGCGCCCCGTCGCCGACCAGCCGGCGCAAACCGACAAGATGGCCTACATGCTTGCCTTCCCCACCGCGGCAGCCCGCACGACCATGTGGCAAGCCTTCGGCGCCGACGAAGAATGGAAGAAGGTCTCAGCCGAAAGCCAGGTCGGCGGCCAGCTGCTCAAGACCCCGGGCGGCGTCGTCTCGGTCCAGCTGACGCCGACGGACTACTCGCCGCTGCGCTAGTCAAACTGCAAACGATCGAGCCCCCGGCCCACAAAGCCGGGGGCTTTTTTGCGGCCATGATTAAGCGCCGTTAGGACTACCCCAATTCCTTACGCATCTTAGGAATAGCCCCATTCCTGCGATCGTTAGGAATTGCCCAATTCCTGACGGCCGTTGACCATTGGCCCGGCTCAGGGTGGGCTCCGGCGCGACCACTTGAATCTTGTTGCATATGCAACTACATGTCCGCCAACGCAGTAGCACGAGGAGTTCGCATATGATCGAAGTCCGTCCTTTTGACACCCTTGGCGGCGCCAACCATGGCTGGCTTGACGCCCACCACCACTTTTCGTTCGCGGAATACTATGACCCCAACCGCATGAACTGGGGCAGGCTCCGCGTCTGGAATGACGATATGATCGCGCCGAAGTCCGGCTTCCCGCCGCACCCGCACAGCGACATGGAGATCATCACCTACGTCCGCACCGGCGCCATCACCCACCAGGACTCGATCGGGAACAAGGGCCGCACCGCTGCAGGAGACGTGCAGGTCATGTCCGCTGGCACGGGCGTGCGACATGCCGAGTACAATCTCGAGGACGAGACCACGACCATCTTCCAGATCTGGATCGAGCCGGACCGTCACGGCCAGAAACCCAGCTGGGGGGCGCGGCAGTTTCCGAAGTCGGACCGGACCGGCGCCTGGTCCATCCTGGCGTCTGGCAAGGGCGATGAAGGCGCGCTCGGCATCCAGGCCGACGCACGTGTCGCCGGCGTTACATTGGAAGCCGGACAAGAAATCGTCTGGGAAACAACGGCCGAGCGGCATGTCTACGCCGTCGCCGCAACCGGCGCGATCGAAGTGGAGGGCAAGCACGCAAAGGCGCGGGATGGCGTCGCCATCACCGGGTCGAACCGTATCGTCTTCCGTGCGGTCGAAGGCCCTGCCGAGATCGTGCTCACCGACACGGTTTGACAGCCTGAGCCGGTCCTATGCCATTCTCCCCTGGCCCGGCCTGCGCTAGCTTCCCGTGAGGCCCGGCCAGCAGGGGAATCCAAACACCATGAGAAAAGCCATCATTGCCGCGACGCTGGTGGCTACGACGCCCCTGCTGCAGGGCTGTCTGGTCGCGGATGTCGCCGGCGTCGCGATCGGCGTCACCGGAGCGGCGGTCGGCGCGGTCGGCGGCGCAGCAATCGACCTCGTCACCACCGACGAAGATGAACGCCAGCAGCAGGAAATCGATCAGCTGAAGAAGGACAACGAGGAACTTCGCAAACAGCAACAATCCTCAAAACCGCAATAGCGCCCCTTTCAGACCGCCGCCGTTCATCCCACTTTCATGTTGGATCTGGTCTGCTTCTGGCGACGCGCCGTAGACATGACGCGAACCTGGAATGGACCCGGGATTTCAAGACCACAGGACTACAGGGAGCAGAACATGCGTATCGCCACTCTCGCCGCCTCGGCCATCGCTGCTATTCTGATGGCGATGCCGGCCGCCGCCCTCACGGTCGAGGCAAGGATCTCGACTGAATTCCAGAAAAAGCTGGATGACGACATCGGCCAGCGCGAAGCACGAATCTTGACCGAGTCGCTGACGAACAAGGTAAGCAACATCTTCACCAGCCGCGGCGTCAATGCCGACCGCGTCGTCGTCACTATCGAGGACGCGAAACCCAACCGGCCCACATTCGAACAGGTCTCCAGCAAGCCAGGGCTCGACGCCATGCGCTCGATCAGCCTCGGCGGCGCGCGCATCACCGGCATCGCATATGACGCCGCCGGCAGGGAGATCGGCACGCTCGACTATGACTGGTACGAGAACGACCTCTCCAACACTGTCGGCTCAACCACATGGACCGACGCACGGACGGCGTTCGACCGCTTCTCGCGGCGCTTCGCGGACAAGCTGTCGTAGCTGACTGAAACCTCCGACGCGAATGCGCCGCTCCGAAAGGGGCGGCGCTTTTGCTTCAGGGCATCCCTGTCACCTTGTGCGTCTGAAGGCTCAACCGCCACTGCGGATGCGCAAGACAATACGCAATGCACGCGGCGGTGCTCGCCTCGCGCTGCGGTCCGTCCATCGGCTGCAGGAAGAAATTGAGGAAGCGCAGCGCCGCGAACTTTTCCGGCGGCGCATCCGTCTGCGGATAGACAAGTTTGAGCTCATCGCCCGCCACCTGCTTCAACTCCGCCGTCGACTTCGGCGACACGCAGACCCAGTCGAGCGAAGCCGGCGCAACGATCGTGCCATTGGTCTCCACGGCCACCTCGAAGCCCCGGGCATGCAAGGCTGCAATCAACGCCTCGTCCAGTTGCAGCAATGGCTCGCCGCCGGTGCACACCACATAGGGCCTGCCGGTCGCCCCGCCCCACTTCGCGGCGACATGCGCCGCCACAGCGTCAGCCGTCGCAAACTTGCCGCCGCCATCGCCATCGACGCCGACAAAGTCCGTATCGCAGAACTTGCAAACGGCGCTGGCGCGATCGCGCTCTAGCCCGCTCCAGAGGTTGCATCCGGCAAAGCGCAGGAACACCGCGGCGCGGCCCGTGTGAGCGCCCTCGCCCTGCAGCGTGTAGAAGCATTCCTTGACCGAATAGGTCATCCTGTTTGCCTGCTCTGGGCCCGCCATTGCGCCCACCCCTTCACGCGCAACTCACACGCCGGGCACGTACCGCAACCATAGCCCCAGTCATGCCGCAGGGAGCGATCGCCAAGATAGCAGGTGTGCGTTTCTTCCACGATCAGGTCGACCAGCGTCTTCCCGCCCAGCTGTTCAGCCAGCGCCCATGTCTGCGCCTTGTCGAGATACATCAGTGGCGTCTCGACCGGCGTTGGCCGGTCCATGCCCAGCCTCATCGCGGTCGCCATAGCATCCATCGTCGCGCGGCGGCAGTCGGGATAGCCGGAATAGTCAGTCTCGCACATGCCGCCCACCAGCGCCTCAAGCCCGCGCCGGTACGCCACCGCGCCTGCGAATGTCAGGAACACCAGGTTGCGCCCGGGTACGAACGTGCTCGGCAAACCACCCTCAGCAAACCCGATCGCCTGCTCGCGCGTCAGCGCCGTATCCGACACCTCGCCGAGCACGCCAAGATCGAGCACGCGATCTTCGCCAAGCTTGGCAGCCCACAAGGGAAACTGCGCGCGTAGCTTGGCAAGAAACACGCTCCTGCAATCCAGCTCCACGCGATGCCGCTGCCGGTAGTCGAACCCGATGGTTTCGACGCGATCATAGCGCATCAGCGCCCATGCGACGCACACAGCAGAATCCTGCCCGCCCGAAAACAACACCAGTGCCGAAGACGTCGCCATCCGCCCCCGATGCCGCCCAACCTGATTGAGGTCAAGCTCGCAGCCGCCCTTCCGGCCGCCCCCTTGCCTCGCGCCCCTATCCGCAGCACAAACCGCCGCCATGGGACAGATGATCTACAAAATCCTCACCGCCGAACAGCTCGCCGCGGTCGAATCCGGCCGGCCGATGCAGGCGCCGGTCGATATCGCAGATGGCTATGTCCACTTCTCGACGTCGAAGCAGGTGCAGGAAACGCTGGCCAAATGGTTCAGGGGGCAGACCGGCCTCGTGCTTGCGTCGGTCAATGGCGATGATTTCGGACCCGACCTCAAATGGGAAGCTTCGCGCGGCGGTGACTACTTCCCACACGTCTATGCGGAGGTACGCCAGCAACACATCTCGTCGCTGTGGCCGCTCGACATCGTCGACGCCGAGGGCGTGCCGCTTGCGCCCGACGACGTGACGCGTAGCGCAGAGCCCTCCGCCAAACCCGGCGGCCACTCGTGAGCCTGTTCGATCTGGCGACCCGCGCCGTCCGCATCCTTCCAGCCGAAACAGCGCATCGCTTTACAATCGACGCGCTGAAGACTGGTCTCGCAAAGCCCTCGCCTGGGCTCGAAGATCCGCGGCTTGCCGTGCGACTGAAGAAATCCGGCCTGCTCCTGCCGAACCCCATCGGCCTTGCAGCCGGCTTCGACAAGAACGCGGAAGTCGCGGCGCAGATGCTGGGCTTCGGTTTCGGCTTCGTCGAATGCGGAACCGTCACGCCGCGCCCGCAAGCCGGCAATCCGCGTCCGCGCCTCTTCCGTCTCAACGAGGATCAGGCCGTCATCAACCGGATGGGATTCAACAATGACGGCATCGGCTATTTCGTCCGCCGTCTTTCGGCCGTTCCCCGGGGCCTCGGCGTCATCGGCGCCAATGTCGGCGCCAACAAGGACTCGGAAGACCGCATCGCGGACTACGTCGCAGGGGTGAAGGCCGTGTGGCCCTACTCCTCCTACGTGACGATCAACGTCTCGTCGCCCAACACACCTGGCTTGCGTGGCCTGCAGGATCGCGGCGCGCTCGAGGAACTGCTCGGCCGCGTCGGCGCCGCTGCGCGCGAGATGGCGGCCGTGGTGAAGAACCGCCCCGTATTCCTCAAAGTGGCGCCCGACCTTGATGACCGCGCCATTGCCGACATCGCCGATGTCGCATTGGCCCAGGACTGGCTTTCGGGCCTGATCGTTTCGAACACCACGATCGATCGTCCGGCCTCGCTCGGCAGCACGCACAGGACCGAGACGGGCGGTCTGTCAGGCGCTCCGCTACTGGAAAAATCGACGCGCGTTCTCGCGGAGTTTCACGCGGCCATCGGCGACCGGCTCGACCTCATCGGTGCAGGCGGCATTGCATCCGCACAGGACGTGATCGCAAAATTCCGTGCGGGGGCGCAGGCCGTGCAGCTTTATTCCGCGCTCGTCTTTCATGGTCCGATGCTGGTCCAGCGCATCAAATCCGACCTTCTGAACATCATGATCGCCGAAGGCATCGACACGCCGCACCGCTTCCGCCCCGGCTGATCCCGCCGCCCCTAGCCGCCCCGCCGCTGCGGGCCTATGGTCGGGACGCGGCTTCGCTGATTGATCGCATGGGACGGATCGATCCACGCCCCAAACGATTTCGGACAGCGGCCGGTGTTTCGAGGCGTGCGTTGGAAACTGACCATGGTGGCCGGTCCCGGAAAAACTAGCACCGTCTCGCTGATCTCCGGCGTCGGGCGCGTTCGCGCAGGCACGATTTCGATCGGCAGTCACGTTATCGCCATCGAGAATATCGGCACGATCCGCATGGTCCGTGGCGAGCGCTCCTGGTGGCTCTTCCTGCTCGGCCTGCTTGTCATTGGCGGCGCGGCGACCCAGCTGAACGCCTATGGCGCATTCGCCATCGCAGGCATCGGCCTCGGCATTGCGCTCATCCTCGGCAATCTGGCCCAGCGCGTCGATAGCGGCCTGGCCATCGGCGCATCCGATGGCTGCACGACGCTGATCGTTTCGCGCGACAAGGCATTCCTGCAACGCCTGCTCCAGCTGCTGGTCGACAGGATCGATAGCGGCGACCTTGCGCTGGCGGTAGATTTCGACATCACGCGGGGCGCCCTGTCGGCGTCTGCGCCCGAGGCTGGCCAGAAGGATGATGACGTCTTTGCTGATCCAGTCTCAGTTGCGCCGCCCGCTCCCGAACAACCGCAGATGGCCCCGGCCCCGGTCGCGCCCGGAGACAGCGCCGACGATGCGCTATTTGGCGACCCGGCGCCTGAAGACCCGGTTTCGTCGGGCCCAACTCCTCTGGAGGCAGCGCCCAAGGATCCGCCGCCCGCCCCTGCGGCAGCGAAGGCTGCGCATCGGCACACCTTTGACGGGTTACTCGATGGCGGCCCCCCGCCCGCCTCGAGCGACGATGACTGGCTGGTGCGTCCGGGGCCTACGCCTGCGCAACAGGAAGAATCTGGTGGCGGACTGGGCCGCGTCCTGCTCGCCCTGCTGATCCTGACTGTTCTTGGCGGCGGCACCTTCGGCGCGTGGTACTTCACCGGCGAAACGGGTCCATCGACATCGATGCCCGCAATCGACATTTCCGTGCAGGCCGGTGCCGACGTTCCCGCCGAAACGCCCCCGACGCCGGCAGCCGACAACCTGCAATTGCCGCTTCCTGCATTGATCGAACCGGAACCACTCACCGCCGCCGAACCCGCGGCCGCGCCAGCGCCGGAGCCCGCTGAAGCCGTCCAGGATTTCGCGCCACCTGCGCCGATGGTTGCCCGCGCTTCCGGCCAGCGTTATCGCGCGAGCCCGTCTGTGGACGAAGGTGTTGCAGTGGTCGCTGAGACGCGAGCCGGCGGCGATGTGTTGAACATCACGGGCCGGATGATGCAACCTGACGGCGAATGGTATCGCGTGCAACTGGCGGACGGGAGCACCGCCTGGTTCAAGGCTTCGCTCGCCATCGCGCGCACGCGCTTTTCTGGATGGGTGCGGGGTGCGCCCAACGCACCGGACGCCTCGTTCGCTGCATCGACGCCGCAGATTCTCGATCCGTCAGAAGGAATCGCAGTTGGCGGCGGGCCTCAGGCCGTGGGGCTGGCGTGGACGCATCGTGAAGACGCTTCCATCTTCATCGTCGAGATCCAGGCCTACGACGCGCAAGCGCAGCGGTGGATCGAGGATCCGCTGCACAAGCGGATGACCGTGGAGGGCAGGACCGAGCTGACCGAGATGTTTCCAGCGGCAGGCGCCTGGCGCTGGCGCGTGCGGGGCGTCACGCTGGATGGGCAGCAGAGCCAGTTCAGCCGCTGGTCGGCCTTCGCCATCCGCGACTGAGTGGGGCCGCGCCCAATGCGACGAGGCCGAACCCCCTTCGGGATCCGGCCCCACGGCACGCCGGGACGGGAATCGGGGGATCAGCCGCCAGAACGCGTGTCGTATGCCTGGGCCAGCGTGGCGGACCCGAACTTGCCGATCGATTCACGCATCGTCGCGTTGGTGCACTCGTCAACGCGCGAACGCTCATCGAGCGTCATCTTGCGTGCGCCGCCGCTGCAGTGAACGCGAACCTCGCGCTGCAGACGCCGGAGGAGTTTGTCGGCGGCACCCTCCGAGGCGAGTTCGTTGGTATTGTAAGAGAAAGGGAACTTGAACTGGTCGGTCTTGAAGGAAGCCTCCTGGGCGAAGGCCGGGCCGGTGGCGAACCCGGTGGCGAGGGCGCCCATGATGGCGAGTGAGGCGATCAGGTACGTGGCCGAAGATGATGTTTTCATTGTCTTTCTCCGAATGGACTTGGCTATTGCTCTGTCGTCCCTTCCGAACTGACCCCTGACAGCCATCTCGAAAGTCGATGTTTATTTATCGAGAAACAATATGACCTGTCAATGGAGCGAATGTGGTCTCTTTCGGGCAAACGAAAACGCCCGGAGCTGCGCTCCGGGCGTTCTGCTAGGCTGTAGGCTGCTTCGTTAGTTGGCCGCGAGGACCAGCGGTGCGCTTTTCGATGCGTAGATGCCGGTCGGATCATCCTTGGCGACCTTCGCGCGGGTCGCCTTGATGCACTCGAGGTAAATGTAGTGGTTCAGGCCGATCATCGGCGCGGCCGCCTGGTAGCAGACTTCCTTTACCGCCTTGTCGAGCCGGACGACATAATCTTGCGCGTCCTGTTCGGAAACCGGCGCCTTGGGCGCCATGACCGTAACCGGATCCGCGTAAGCAGCGGACGTGCTGATGGCGATCGCAGCAATAATTGCGAGGATTTTCATAGGCGTAGTTCTCCGGGTTGTCGTTTGACCTGACTTTCAGAACGACCCTGGAGCGTTTCCCTCTGCACGACTCATGTGTTCTTGTGCAGTTGCGAACCCTCTATGCTGCATCGCACCAAAGTCAATTCCCCTGACGTAAACTTTACGTAAGGGCACGGTGGCCGGACCTAACCAGTTTGTGCACCATGCCGCCATGTCTCAGAGGTTGATGCAGGCAGTGGTTTGCGAGGGGCTGGCGCAGGATTTCTCCAGCGTGAAGCTGCGCGATCTGCCCATCCCAGAGCCAGGCCCCGGCGAAGTGCGTGTGAGGGTCGAGGCGGCGAGCCTCAACTTTCCTGACCTGCTGATGCTGAAGGGCGAATACCAGTTCAAACCCGAACCGCCTTTCACCGTCGGGATGGATCTCTCTGGCGTCGTCGATTCGTTGGGAGAAGGCGTCAGCGTTGCGCCCGGCGCGCGTGTGGCCGGCGGCGCGAAGACCGGCGCATTCGCGGCTTACGCAATCTGCCCGGAGACCAACCTTCACATTGTACCGGACACAATGCCGGCGCACCTCGCCGCGGCCTACCCGGCGGCCTACGTGACCGCGCATGTATCCCTGATCGCGCGCGGACGCCTGCAGCACGGCGAAACGCTGCTAGTGCATGGCGCATCGGGCGGGGTCGGCATGGCGGCAATGGATGTCGGCCGGTTTCTAGGCGCGCGCGTGATCGCGACGACGGGGTCAGCGGAAAAGCGCGATGCTCTTGCCCGCGCCGGAGCGGACGAGGTCATCGTGCTTGGCGAGACGCGCGGCGAGGCTTTCCGCGAACGCGTGAAGGCGCTGACCGGAGGCCGCGGCGCAGATGTGATCTTCGACCCGGTCGGCGGAGACGTGTTCGATGAATCGACGCGCTGCATCGCATTCGATGGCCGCCTGCTTGTGATCGGCTTTGCTGGTGGACGCATCGCGTCGGTGAACACCAACATGCCGCTGATCAAGGGATTTTCTGTCGTTGGCGTCAGGGCCGGCGAGTATTGCCGCCAATTCCCTGATCGCGGTCGTGAAATCCGTGACGAGATCTGGCGCTGGGCTGCAGAGGGCAAGACCAAGCCGACTGTGTTCGCGGAACTCCCCCTCGACCGCTGGCGGGAGGCGTTCGAGTTGATGCGCGACCGCAGGCTGGTAGGGAAAGTCGTGCTGCGGCCCTAGCCGGACACTACTTCCGCCATCCGGCAAGAACGGAATCCGCCGCCGCGTCGAGTTCGACGTCGGTCCACTTGCGGCCCTTCATCTCGGCTTTCAGCAGGTAGCTGATCGGCGCCATGAAGAGTCCTCCGAGCAGGTCTGGCGGCAGGTTCTTGAAGTCACCGGAGGCAATGCCCGCCTTGCGCAGGTCGCCTACCATGCGCGCGACGGCGCGGCCTGCTTCACCGCCTTCACGCTCGGCGAGGGCCGATTCCGCAAAACGCTGGCCGAAGGCGAAGGCGTCCTTGTTGGCGCGATAAGCGAGGTAGATCGCCTTCCAGGTCAGCTTGAGCCGCTCCTGCGGCGCGATCGACGTGTCGAGCCCTGCGCCGGCGCCCAGAAAGACCTCCTGCTTCATCTGCCGGTAGGAGGCGATCAGCAGGTCATCCTTGCTGTCGAAGTGCCGGTAGAGCGTGCCCTCGGCGACGCCGGCCTCCGCTGCGATGGCAGCTGTCGTGGCGGCTTCCATGCCGTCGCGCGCGACGATGCGGGCGGCGGCCTGCAGCAGCCTTTCGCGCGTCGCCTGGCCGGAGGACTGTGTCGTGGCGTTCATCGGGCCAAGGCGCCCGCAATGCGTGGCCATGTCAAGATAAACGCGCCGCGGCTGTTGGACTAACCCCGTGGCGCCGTAAGTCTCTCGAGGTGAGCGAAGCGCGATTCCTTGGCATCGATTTCTCGGGCGCCGCCGCCCCGTGGCGGCCTGTCTGCGCGCGTCCAACGGTCTGGATTGCGGTGCTGGAGGGCGTCCGGCTGGCCGACCTGCGGCCGGTGCAGAAACTGGACCCGGGGAGCGCGCCGTTCGACAGCCTGGTCAACCTGCTTCGGGCGGGCCAATTCCGGGCCGCCGGGATCGACGCGCCCTTCTCCCTGCCTGACCCGCACCTTCCCGGCGGCGGCTATGCCCGGCTTCTCGCGGAAATTGGCGCGTTGCCGCCGGCAGGCGACCGGCCATTTCCACTGGGGCCGCAGCTGATTGGCCTTGCCGAGCGCTATGCCCCGAAGCAGAGCGCGAAGCCTCACCGCGCGACCGAGCGACAGTGGAGCCGCGCAACCCCGCGATCGACGCTGTGGTGGAAGCCACGTGGCGGGGCGCCATTCGCGGCGGCATGCATGACATTGCTTCATCGCGCCGGCCGCCCGATCTGGCCATGGAAGGACGCGCCGGGGATGCTGGTGGAAGCCTTTCCCGCGGCGCAGCTGCTCGCGTGGGACCTGCCGCATGTTAACTATACGGGCGCTGACGCCAGCCCTGTTCGTGCACGGATAGTCGCGGACATTGAACGCCGGCAGCATATCGAGATCACGCCGGCGCATCGCAGGGAAATGCTCCGCACGCCGGATGCGCTTGATGCATTCATTGCGACCTTCGCCGGGCGCGCGGCAGCCAACCGGACGCTGAAACTTGAGAAGCCTTCGAGCTGGAAGACAGAAGGCGCGATTGCGGTTCACGCTTGAGTCCGGAGCCCTGCTCTGGCGCCCCGATCCGGTCCGCCGGTCGGGATGAGCGGCGACTGTGCCGATCTTCGTCAATACTGTAACGTCGACTTGCCGGAACGCCATCCAAGTCGAGAAGATCCTTTCGCATGACCTTCATTGTCCGCCCGCTTGCAGCAGACGATCGCGAACAATGGCTGGGGCTTTGGCAAGGTTATCTCGACTTCTACGAAAGCGATGTGCCGGCCAGCGTCACAAACCTGACCTGGAACAGACTGCTTGATCCTGAGGCTCCGATCCACGGCCTCTGCGCCGCCACGACAGACGGCCGCATTCTCGGCATCGTGCACTACCTCTTCCATCCGGTGACATGGGCGGCGGGACCGCGCTGTTACCTGGAAGATCTCTTCACGTCCGCTGATGCGCGCGGGCGCGGCGTGGGGCGCGCGTTGATCGAGGCCGTGTATGCCGCGGCGGACGCGCGCGGCGCGGATCAGGTCTACTGGCTGACGCAGGAGTTCAACGCCACGGCTCGCCGGCTGTACGATCAGGTCGCCACGGCGACGCCGTTTATCAAATACCGGCGGTAACTCGCCGGAACGATCCATCACAACCTTTAGTTGCAAGAAAACATCGGCCAAACCATTGTCGCCTTTCCCGCATTCCGCGGGTTGGGGACTGAAGAATGATTCACGCCGTAACGCTTGCAAATCAGCATCTCCATGGACGCCAGCTCGACCAGATGTTTCGCATGCGTCACGCCTTCTATGTCGAGGGACATGGCTGGTCGGGCCTGACGTCGAAGGATGGCCGCGAGACAGACGAATTCGATAACGAAAGCGCTATCTACCTGATGAGCATCGATCCGTTCGGGGATGTGGCCGAGCACAGGGAAATGCATTGCTGCCTACGGGTGGCCGCTTCGGTTTCTGGGCGCGCCGCGCGCCCATTAGGGCGGAAAGGGAATCGCTGTCGCGGCCGAGATCGACATTGGCCTCCACGTTCTTGCGCGGACGCGTGTGAAAACGGGCGTCACGGGGGCGATGCTGGTGGAAATCGATCCAGTGAGAATTGCGTCAGCCGGACCTGCATCTACCGCAATCGTTGCGCCCGATGATCTTCGGGACATGGCCGACGCACTTGGCTCACACCGCGCTGGCGCGTTGATCCGGACACTGTC
>CAIKXW010000050.1 GCA_903831485.1 uncultured Alphaproteobacteria bacterium
GGGCTTCTCTGATGCTTGACCGTAGCGCTAAGCGCTCAGGCGCTTCACGAACCATTCGGTGAGTTTGTTCCAGACGTCGCGGTCGGCTTCGTCTTCGACCCCGTGTTCGAGGTTGGGGTTGTCGTTGACTTCGATGACCATGGGGCCGTCGGGGCCGCTCTTGAGGTCGACGCCGTAGAAGCCGTCGCCGATGAGGTTGGCGGCGCGGACGGCGACGTCGACGACGTCAGCGGGGGCTTCGGCGACGGGGATGGATTTGTGGCCGCCTTCGACCGACTCGCCGCCTTCCTGGTGCTTGATGATCTGCCAGTGGCCGCGGGCCATCTTGTACTGGCAGACGAAGAGCGGACGGCGGTCGAGCACACCGACGCGCCAGTCGAATTCGGTTGGGACGAATTTCTGGGCGATACAGAGGTCGGAGTCTTCGAGGAATTGCGCAACGATCTCGCGGAGTTCCTGCATCGAGGACGCCTTCCGGATGCCGCGCGAGAAGGAGCCGTCGGGGATTTTCAGGACGACAGGGAAGTTGAGGCGGTCGGCGACGTCTTCGAGGTCTGTCTTGTCCTGGATGATCATGGTCTCGGGCGCGGGGAGCCCTGCGCCGACGAGCCGCTCCCAGAGATAGACCTTGTTGGTGCAGCGGATCATCGAGATGGGGTCGTCGATCACCGGCATGCCTTCGGCGACGGCTTTGCGCGCGAAGCGGTAGGTGTGGTTCTTGATCGAGGTCGTCTCGCGGATCATCAGGGCGTCGAATTCGCCGAGGCGGTTGAAGTCGCGGCGTGTGATCGGTTCGATCTCGACGCCGTCCTTTTCGGCGAGGCGGGCCCAGTGTTCGAGGCTTTCCAGGTTGGAAGGGGCGAGCTTCTCGTTGGGGTCGTGCAGCACGGCGATCGACCATTTGGGGACGACGCGGGCCTTCGGACTCTTCCAGGTGCGGCCGGTGTAGGCCGTGAGACTCTTCACGAAGAAGTCGAGCTCATCGTCCTCAAGTTTGGTGAAGGGCGTGATGCGGATGCGCTTGATCTTGTACTTGCCGGGCGAGCCGTTGGTGGTGGTTGTGACGATCACGACGGGCGCACGATACCAGTCGAAGAGCTGGCGGCCGAACTTGCGGAAGCGGTCGTCCTCGACCTCGCCGAAGCACACGACGAGGCGTTCCGGGACGGGGCCCTTGGCCGGGTTCTTGTTGAGGTCCTTGTGCAGGAGCTCTTCGAGGATGGAGGCGGTGTCGTCCGGAATTTCGCGGTCGTAGAGGTCGAGCAGGGTCTCAACCGTGGGGACGACGCGATGGCCGCGGGCCTCGCCCAGGAGCGAGGCGTAGTAGCCGTCGGTCTGGTAATTGTAGTTACGCGCGAGGTTGATGATCTTGGGGCGCGAGCCGGACAGAAGTTTCGGCTGCAGGACATAGTCGCGCGTCGTCATCATGCGGAACGGCGCGCCGAGGGCGGCGAGGTCCCGCAGGTCGTCCGCGATCAGGATCCAGTCATACCTCAAAGTCTTGCCACATCCTGATTGCGCCCCACCCGTCTGCATAGAAGCCGGGCTCGATCTCGAAGCATTTGTAGCCGTAGCCGTGATAGCGCTTCAGCAGGGCATAGTTGGTTTCCTTGATCTCAAGATTGAGTCGCGGAATGGCGTTCTCGTGGCAGTAACGCTCGACATGGCGAAAAAGCTGCTCGCCGAGGCCCTTCCCCTGATGGGCGGGGGAGACGGCGAGGCTGTCGAAATTGGCGAGGCTGTCTTCGAGGATGAGGAAGGCGTAGCCGGCGACGGCGTCTCCCTCGATTGCGCAGAACAGGGCGGCGTGGTCGTCGTCCAGCACTTCGGCGAAATCTTCGCGCGACATCATCTTGTCGGCGTAGCCGGCTGCGAAGCAGGCCTGCTCGATCGCGACGAGGGCGTCTATGTCCTCAGGAGCCATGTCACGGATCATA
>CAIKXW010000051.1 GCA_903831485.1 uncultured Alphaproteobacteria bacterium
CGTCCGGGCCCTGCGGGTTGACGTAGATGAGGCCCATCTGGACCGCGCCGAGATCGCCGTGCAGTTCGCGCTCGCCAGAGTAACGGCTCGCGGGGTGCTTCGAGTCTGCGAGCCAGGCGTCTTCCGCGCCCCAGTTCACATGCGTCTCGGGCTCCCAGACGTCGGCGCGGCCGCCGCCAAAGCCGAACACCGGGCCGCCCATCGACTCGATGGCGACATTCCCTGTCAGGATCATGAGGTCAGCCCATGACAGCTTCGCGCCATACTTCTGCTTGATCGGCCAGAGCAGGCGGCGCGCCTTGTCGAGGTTGCCGTTGTCGGGCCAGGAATTGAGCGGTGCGAAGCGTTGCTGCCCGCGACCACCACCGCCACGGCCATCGCCTGTGCGGTATGTGCCGGCCGCGTGCCAGGCCATGCGGATGAAGAACGGGCCATAGTGGCCATAGTCAGCGGGCCACCAGGACTGGCTGTCGGTCATCAGCGCCTTGAGGTCTTTCACGACCGCGTCGAGGTCGAGGCTCTCGAATTCCTTGGCATAGTTGAAACCGGCATCCATCGGGTCCGAGTCGGGCGTGTTCTGGTGCAAGGCTCCAACGTTGACCTGGTTTGGCCACCAGTCGCGATTTTGCCTGCCACGCGCATGGGGGACGGGGCATTTACCGGTGTCATCGGCCATGAAATTCTCCTTTGGGATCGCGCCTTTTGAGCGCACGGGTAGGATCAAGCCGGTTGAAATTAGAACCGTTCCAAAATCCGTGCAAGGTCAGATTGGAATTATTCCAAAGGGTTCAACCGGCCCGTTTGTCGCGGATCGAGGCCAGCGTCTCGAGCACGTAGGCGCCCGGCGCTGGTGTGTTCTTCTTGAGCGCGCGCGGCGGCACCACATGATCACCGGAGCGCTGCTTCAGCCAGTCGGCCCAAAGCGGCCACCAGGAGCCGGGATGCTCTTTCGCGTAGGCCATCCAGCCATCGCTGCTGGGCGGGAGTATGTCGCTGACCCAGTAGCGGTACTTGTTGGCGGCGGGCGGGTTCACGACGCCGGCGATGTGGCCGCTGTCGGCGAGCACGAAGGTGACGTCGCCCTTGAACAGCTTCACGCCCTTGTAGACCGAGGCGAAGGGCGAGATGTGGTCCTTGCGCGCAGCATGGATGAAGGTCGGCGTCGGCACGCGGCCGAGATTCACCTTCGCGCCTTCTACTTCGAAGTCGCCCTTCGCCAGCGCGTTTTCAAGATAGAGGCGGCGCAGGCTGGCGATGTGCAGCGGGCCCGGCAGGTTGGTCTGGTCGGAGTTCCAGTAGAGAAGATCGAACGCCTTCGCCTCATGTCCGAGCAAGTATCGGTTCTCGACATAGCGCCAGATCAGATCTTCCGGGCGCAGCAGGTTGAACGCATCGCGCATCGCCTCGCCGGGCATCATGCCGCCCGCTTCCGCGATCATTTGCTCGATGCCGCCGATCGAGGCGTCGTCGATGAACAGGCCGAGGTCGCCCGGCTCGGAGAAATCCGTCTGTGCGGCCAGCAGCGTCAGCGACGCCATGCGTGCATCGTTCTCGTCGGCCAGCCGGGCTGAGAGCATGGAAGCGAGCGCGCCGCCGACACAGTAGCCGGCGACATTGACTGGAGCCTTGTGCTTGGCATGAACGAAGTCGAGCGCCGCGCGGCCGCCGAGCTTCAGATAGTCGTCCCAGCCAAAGTCCTTCGTCTCGTCATCCGCCGAGCGCCACGAGACCATGTAGACGGTGAAGCCCTGGTCCCGCAGCCAGCCCACCATCGAGTTCGCGGGCGTCAGGTCGAGCACGTAGTATTTGTTGATCCATGGCGGGAAAATCAGGATCGGGCTGGCGTGAACCGTCTTGGTCGTCGCCTTGTAGCGGATCAGTTCGATCAGCGGATTCTTGAGCACAATCTCGCCCGGCGTGACCGCGAGATTACGGCCCGGCGCGAAGGCGTCAGGATCGGACTGGGTAACCGACAGCCGTCCGCCCCCCGCATTGAAATCATCCTGCAGCTGGGAGAGGCCCTTCTGGATCGACTGGCCGTCGGATTCGAACAGCGCCTTCAGCGCCTTCGGATTGCCCATCAGCATGTTCGACGGCGCCATCGCGGCCGTGGCCTGGCGAATAAAGAAGGCGGCGCGGCGGCGCTCGGTCTCGGTCAGGTCGGGCGCATTCCAGGCGAGGCTCTCGGCCCAGCCGGAGGAAGCCAGAAACACGCGGCGCACGAAGTCGAAGAACGGATTCTCGCGCCAGGCGGGGTCGGCGAAGCGTGCATCGGCATCGCCGTCGATTGAGGGCATGCCGGCGGACATTTCCTGCATCGCCTGGGTGTGGCGGCCGAACAGGTCCATCTGGGCTTCGTTGAAGGCTTCCGGCTTTTTCGAATAGGATTCTGTCAGCGCCTTGAAGGCAGACGCGGCGGCCTCAAGTTCCAGCTTCCGGGGGGCCGCCGCCCCGCCAGCCAGCTGCGTTATGTCTGAAAGTTCACGGCTGAGATCGGCAATCTTCTGCCCGAGGCGCGCGAAGCTGACGTCCGCAAAACCCTCGCCCTTTGGCGGGATTTCCCCGGACTTTTCAGAATCTGCAGGAGGTTTTCCCCCGGTCTCGTTCATCCCGGCAATCATCTCATGGCCCGGCGGCGGCTGAAACTGCCGCTCGCCAAATCGAATGACTTTCCCTAGGTAGTAACCGACACAAGCGCAATCGCGGGTCTCCATGACCCGCCCGGAAGGATCGCCGGAAGGATCGAATGTACCGCCGCCTCGCGATCATTGCAGGACTGGGCGGCCTGGCGCTGAGCGCGGGCTGCGCGAACATCATGGAGCAGTCGGCCATTTCGCAGATCGCGCCGGAGTGGTTCGAAGAAAAGGCCGTCGAAGTGAAGGGTGAAGGCTACCCCGAACTTGGTGACATCCCAGAAGTTCGTCCGGTGGCTGGGTCCGTGGCCGAGTGGAAACGACAGGCCGATACCCTGAAGACGTCTGCCGACCAGCTGGAAGCCATTCCCGCCGCATCGGAATCGACGCGCACGCCGGAGGAAATCCGAGCTATGGCGGCGCGGTGGCGCGCCCTGGCCGAGGGGACGGCCGTTCCGCCTGACGGAACGAGCAATCAATAGCCGACGTCCTGCGGTCGAATTTTCCCGATAGCTGCCGGTCCCAACCGGCTTTAGACAATGATTTGCCTCGCTTCTGGTGATTCCGGCGCGGGGCCCGAAACAGGTGAACCGACATGATGTTGGATTTCCACAAGATCAGGCGCTTGCCGCCCTACGTGTTCGAACAGGTGAACGTCACCAAGGCCGGGCTGCGCGCAGGCGGGGCTGACGTGATCGACCTCGGCATGGGCAACCCCGACCTGCCGACGCCGCCGCATATCGTTGAGAAGCTGCGCGAGACCGCGCTTAATCCCGATGTGCACGGCTACTCGGCATCGCGCGGCATCATGGGACTGCGCAAGGCGCTGGTGGGTTATTATGGCCGCCGCTTCGGCGTGAAGCTGGACCCGGCGAAGGAAGTGGTGGTCACGCTCGGATCGAAGGAAGGCTTCGCCAACCTTGCCCAGGCGATCGCGGCGCCGGGCGACACCATCATCGTGCCGAACCCGTCCTATCCGCTGCATTCGTTCGGCTTCATCATGGCGGGTGCGAGCATCCGCTCTGTGGAAGCGCATTCGCCTGAGCAGTATCTCTCAAACCTCGGCCGCGCCGTTCGCCACTCGATCCCGTCGCCGACCGCGATGGTGGTCTGCTATCCGGCGAACCCGACCGCCCAGGTGGTCGATCTCGATTTCTACAAGGAGGTCGTGAAATTCGCGAAGAAGCACGAGATCTGGGTGCTGTCCGACCTAGCCTACACTGAAATCTATTATGGCGACCCGCCGCCTTCGATCCTGCAGGTCGATGGCGCCAAGGACATCGCGGTCGAAGTCACGTCCATGTCGAAGACGTACGCCATGGCCGGCTGGCGTGTAGGATTCGCTGCGGGCAACGAGAAGCTGATCGCGGCGCTGGCGCGTGTGAAGTCCTATCTCGACTACGGCGCCTTCACGCCGGTACAGGTCGCGGCCGCCGCCGCGCTGAACGGGCCGCAGGATTGCGTGGACGAGCAGCGCGAAATCTACCGCACGCGCCGCAACGCGATGGTCGAAAGCTTCGGCCGCGCTGGCTGGGACATACCGGAGCCCAAGGCATCGATGTTCGCGTGGGCGCCGATCCCCGAGCCGTTCAAGGAGTTGGGTTCGCTGGAATTCTCGCTGCGGCTGATCAAGGAAGCGCATGTCGCCGTGGCGCCGGGCGCTGGCTTCGGCGAGCATGGCGACAACTATGTCCGGCTCGCGCTGGTGGAAAATGAACAGCGCATCCGTCAGGCGGCGCGCAATGTTCGCAAGTTCATGGAAGCGAATGGCGTGAAGCCGAAAGTCGAGAAAGAACCCAAGGCGAAGCCCGAGGCTGCGCCGGCAAGGAAGGCTGCGGGATGAGCGGAGCGGGGAAAACGCTGAGGCTCGGCGTCGCCGGCCTTGGCACGGTGGGCGGTGGCCTGCTGAAATTGATCGAGCGGCAGGCGGAGCTGCGGCTTCCGGGCAAGCTGGAGGTCGTGGCCGTTTCGGCGCGCAGCAAGAACCGCAATCGTGGCGTCGACATCTCGAAATTCCGCTGGGTCGATGATCCGGTGGAGCTGGCGCTGGCGGACGACATCGATGTGGTTGTCGAACTTGTCGGCGGATCGGACGGTCCGGCCAAGCGGACGGTTGAGGCAGCGCTGCGCTCGGGCAAGTCTGTGGTCAGCGCCAACAAGGCGCTGATCGCGGAGCACGGCATGGAGATCGCCGCGCTTGCCGAGAAGCACGAGGCTCACCTGCTGTTCGAAGCGGCCGTCGCCGGCGCGATCCCGATCGTGCGGGCGGTCAAGAACTCGCTGTCCGGCGTGATCGTCAGCCGCGTGTCGGGCATTCTCAACGGAACGTGCAACTACATCCTCAGCGAGATGCTGCGCACGGGCGCGGCCTACGAGACGGTGCTCGCCGAAGCGCAGCGGCTTGGCTATGCCGAGAGCGATCCCTTCCTCGACGTGTCGGGCGGGGACGCCGCGCACAAGGTACTGATCCTGGCCGCCATCGCGTTTGGCGCGCAGCCCGACTTCGCGCAGGTGCAGGTCGAAGGCATCGACAAGATAGAGGCCATGGACATCACGCTGGCCAACAAGTTCGACTATCGCATCAAGCTCGTGGCCGAGGCCTATCGTTCAGGCGGCAGCGTGCGTTGCCGCGTGGCGCCGGTATTGGTGTCACGCGACCATCCGCTCGCAAGCGTGAACGGTCCGCTGAATGCCGTCGTGGTCGAGGGTGAGCCGGTGGGCCGTCTCACCTTCACGGGTCCGGGCGCAGGCGCCGGACCGACCGCGGCCGCCGTCATGGGCGACCTTGCGCGCCTGTTCGAGGGACCGGCGACGCCGCCGCTAGGCAAGCCCTCGCGTGAGCTTGCGGCGGTCATCACCGCCGCCAACAGCACAACCGATCAGGGCTCGTTCTTCATCGGCGCCAAGCTGGCCGACAAGCCGGGCATGTTCGCAGCCCTGACCGAGGAGCTGGCGGAGGCGGGCGTGTCGATCGACAAGCTGATACAGGAATCTGCGGGCGATACCGGCGCCGCGCCCGTCGCGATCATGACGCATCCGTGCCCGCGCGCTTCGGTGGAGAAGGCGCTTGCCAAGATCGCCGCGCTGAAGATCACCGCCGACGAGCCGCGTCTCCTGAGAATCGAGACGCGGGCGTAGGCTATTGGCCCGCCACCAGCTTTTCCTCGATCGCATAGAAGGCCGAGCGGCGGCCGGGGTCGGCTGGGGCATCCGTCGCGAAGAACGCGACGCCGGTTCCAGCGGCCATATCCACCCATAAGCCTGACTTGAGACCGTAGGCGTCGCCGGAATGGCCGACGCGGCGGACGCCGTCTCCGAACGGGTCGTCGCGACAGCCCGAAACCGGCGTAGCCAGCGTATGAGTTGCGAGGCCGTAGGCGCAGAACACGCCGTCGGATGTTGCATCCGCAGTATCCGCCTCGAAGGTTTGGCCATTGGCGCCGTCGAACGTCCAGACGGGCGTCAGCAGAAGATCGACCGATGCGGGCGACAGCAGGCGCACGCCGTCGACTTCGCCGCCCCCCAGCAACAGGCGACCGATCACGGCAAGGCCGTTCGCCGAGATGCGCAGCCCGCCCTGCGGCGAGAAGGTCGCGCCATTGGCGCCTGCCCGCCAGGTCGCGAGGTCGCATGATCCGTCTGCGGCCGGCGTGACGGAGCATTCGGGTCGTGCGCCGTGATTGTCGTCACGCACCGGTTCGCCGTCGCGATAGAGCACAACGCCGCGGTCAACGGCCGCGTCGCTGCAGGTGTCCCAGTTGAAACAGGCGTCCAGCCGGAGTGGCGCCAGCACCAGGCGGCGCATCAGCATGTCGAAGCGCTCTCCGGTGGCCTTCTCCATGACGGAGGCGACGACGGGAAAATTGAAATTGACGTAGGCGAAGCGATCTCCCGGCCCATGGTCTGGATCCCACGCTGCCGGGTCGGCGAGCACGGTCTGCAGAGAGGCATCGAGGGGAAGCACGTAAGACAAATTGTCGGTAAGGCCGGTGCGATGCGAGAGCAGCAGGCGCAGGTTGATGGGGCGGTCGGGAAAGGCGGGATGGCGCAATGTCCAGCCGAGCCTTGCCGACACATCCTCGTCCAGCGACAGCAGGCCCTGCTCGACCAGGCGCATCACGCTTATTGCCACGACCAGCTTGGAGATCGAGGCGATGCGAACGGGATCATCCGCGGTGATCAGGCGACCGGCGGCAAGATCGGCATGGCCGGATGCTGTCGCCCCGCGGATGCCGGTGCGATCAAAGACGACGCGGACTTCGGCCATGGGGCCGCGCGGCGCCGCGGCGCACGCGGATGCGAGGAGAAGGATGGAGATCGCGCCGCTCAGAAATCGTGTCATCGGAGCAGCCTAGGCGAAGTTGAGGCTTTGGCCAGAGCGGCGTTGCCGGGAGTCGCCGGTCCGCCTACCAATGACATTGCGTTTGGTCAGACTTCATTCAGGGGCAGGTATCCAGTTGGGCATGCGACTTCTTTCTGTCTGCTTCCTTGCCGGCGCCTTGGCGGCGTGCGCTGGCCTGCCGGCTGACGGGCAGGACAGTTCTGGATCTGCAGACGCCGGAAAGGCGATCCCGAGCCTCGTCGTCGAGATGCGCTATGCTGGCAGCGAGAACTTCATCGGGCGGCCGATCACTGGTTACGAAGCGCCGGTCTGTCTTCTTAGCCTTGAAGC
>CAIKXW010000052.1 GCA_903831485.1 uncultured Alphaproteobacteria bacterium
CGTAATTCGGGAACAGTTCAGATACAGTTTCACGTTGACGTCTCCAATGTTGGAGACCGTCCACACGCGCGGCGTCATCGCCGCACGGGTGCACGGTCCAGGACGTCGCCAGGCGGAATAACTCCGTTCGCTCGGCCCATCCCCGGACCGCTCGAAAGCGACTGCGGCAGGCAGGTCTCCTGACTTGCGGGTCAACACCGTTGCGCATCGCCTTCCCGGATCGGCTCGAAAGAGCATCTCCAGTGGCCATTGATGCGCGGCTCGCCGCTCACAGTTGCGGGGGCAGTCCGGGCTTGGTGGTCCCGGTTCCCTTTTGAGCCCCTCTCGGGGCACCTGTCGCAAGGGGAGGAATAGCCGAGTTGCGAGTGGGGGCAAGTGCCGGAGCGACAAAGGGGCGCTGCGATGGCCCGGCGTATGCACGTTGTTCGCTTGATGAGCGATTCACCAACCCGCATCCGTGATGCCGGCCCGCCTTCACGTGAGCGCTTCCTGTTGCTTGATGGGCTCCGGGGTGTCGCTGCGTTTGCGGTGATCCTGGATCATGTGCCGGGCGGGTGGCTGGGCGAGCTGATTCCGGGACGTTATCTCGCGGTCGACTTCTTCTTTGTGCTGAGCGGGTTCGTGCTGGCGCATGCCTATGGGCTCGGACTGGAGGCGGGCGGATCGGCGCTGGATTTCATGAAGGCGCGAGTGATCCGGCTTTATCCGATGTACCTGCTGGGGGTGGCGATTGCGCTGTCGCTTGCTGTGCTTGGCGCGGCGCGCGGATGGATCGGGCCGGGGTGGGGTGACATTCTCACCGTGGCGGCGTTCGGGCTGTTCTTCCTGCCGGCGCCGCAGACGGCCTCGTTCGGCAATGGTGAACTTTATCCGGCCAATGCGCCGGCGTGGTCCATGTTCTTCGAGCTGATCGCGAATGTGGTTTATGCACTGATTGCCCGCGTGCTTTCGTGGCGCGTGCTCGGGGCGATCCTTGGCGTAGGCGCTGTGGCTGTGGCGTTTACCATCACGCGGCATGGCGAAGTTCGCGGACCCGGATGGATGTGGGTGCATGTCGATGCGGGTCTTGCGCGCGTGATGTTCGATTTCTTCGCGGGCGTTGCGATCTATCGGTTGCGCGAGGTCCTGAAGTTGCCTGCGCTGCCGTGGTGGGCGGCGGTGGCAGCGTTCCTTGCGGTGATTGCGGCAGCGCCTCAGGGCGGGTGGCGCGTGGCGTATGACATCGCGGCGGCGGTGGTGCTGATGCCGGTGCTGCTTGCGCTGGCGAGTGGGAGCGTGGTGACGGGCGCGGTGGCGCGGCTGTGCGCCATATCCGGCCTGCTGTCTTATGGCGTTTATGTCCTGCACGTGCCGCTACTGGGCGTGATCAGGACGGCGGCGGCAGTGACCGGGGTGGAACTGGGAGAGGGGCCGTTGCTGGCGATGGCCCTTGCAGTGTCGGCGGGGATCGCCGCCTGGGTCGCGAACAGCCAGTATGACCGGCCGGTGCGGCGCTGGCTCTCAGGTCGCGCGAAGCGGGCCAAGTCATTCGAGACTGTGCGCGAACAGGGTTAATCGCCGAACGCCGAGTGGCATGGCGCTTGCTCGCTTCGAGGTGAACGGGATCCGGTCCGCGCCCCGTTCCCGGCGGGCCAGGTGAAGCGCGTCGTGAAAAAAGCTCTGAGCAGGATTGCCGGCGCGGTCGGCGTCGACCGCAAGCGGTTCGCGTCCGCGCGGATGTGCTGCGAGCGGCACGTGCTGGCGCGCGTGGGGCGGGCGCGTCGTCGCTATATCGGCCGCATCCTCTGCTATCACACGGTCGGGCAGGAAGAGTGGGGGACGAATGACGTCACGCCTGTGCAGCTGCGTCGCCATATCGAGCTGGCGCTGAATGCGGGCTATCGCTTCGTGCCGGCGTCCGAGATTGCGCGTACGGGCGGCGGGCCGAAGGACCTGGCGATCACGTTTGATGATGGGCTGAAGAGCGTTGCGACGAATGCTGCGCCGATCATGAGGGAATACGATCTTCCGTGGACGTTCTTCCCGGTGTCGGAGTGGACCGAGGGCAATGTCGCGTGGGCCAATCCGCTTGTGATGGGCTGGCGGGATGTCGAGGCGATGCTTGCGGCGGGGGCCGAGATGGGCAGCCATTCAGCGACGCATCCGGACTTTGGATGCATCAGCGGGCAGCAGGTTCTGGATGAGCTGGCGGGCTCGCGTGACCTGTTCGCACGCCGGCTAGGGCATGCGCCGACGACGTTTGCGATTCCGCTCGGCCAGTCGGCGAACTGGAAGGCCGAGGCCATGAAGGCGGCGAACGACGCGGGCTACGAAATTGTATACGCGCAGGCTGAAGCGACCCGCCCGGAGGGCACGGTTGCGCGCACATTCGTGACCAAGTTCGACGGCGACCGGATTTTCAACGCATTGCTCAAGGGCAAGTTCGATCGCTGGGAGGAGTGGGTGTGAGCATCGCGCCAGCCCCGGTTCTTGTGTCCGTGATCGTGCCGACGCGTGACCGTCCTGCGCTGCTGCGCGAGGCGCTGGCGAGCATTCGTGCGATCGAGACGGAGACGCTGCGGTTCGAGATTCTGGTCGGCGACAATGGGCTGGCCGCCGAGAACAAGCTGGCGGCTGAGGCATTCGGCGCATTCTACATGACGGTGCAGAAGGCTGGCGCGGGGGCGGCGCGCAATGCCGGGCTGAAGATGGCCAGGGGCGAGTTCATCGCGTTTCTCGACGATGATGATGTGTGGTTGCCGGCGAACATTGCCGAGCAGCTGAGAATGCTGCGCGCGCAGCCCGATCTGGAGGCGGTGTTCGGGCAGGTGATCTCGACGGATCAGACCTTGCGGCCCGAGAGCGATCCGTGGCCGGACAATCCAGGCAGCGGCGACGCGCTCGTGAAGGCGATGCTGTCGTCGTATTATCCGCAGCTGGGAGCAACAGTGGTGCGGGCGAGTGTGGCGCGCGAGGTCGGGCTGTTCGACGAGTCGTTGCTGGGAGACCAGGACTGGGACTGGCAGCTGAGGATCGCACGGCGACGCAAGGTGGGGTTCACGCCGACGCCGGGCGTGCTGTTCCGCCAGCGCCCGCCGGGCTCGTTCGACAAGCTGCGCATGCGGCGGCTGGGCTTTGCACGGAAAGTGTTCCTGCGCCATGCGCTGCCAAGCTGGCGCGTGTTCGGGCATCCGCTGGGCATCGTGCGCGGGTACACGCTCTCGATCCGGCAGTATTTCGACTATTTCGTGGACGCGGCGGTGGCGCGTGCGCTTGCGGGCGAGCGGAAGCAGGCGCTGGCGGCGATCGGTGGCGCATTCCGCGTGTTTCCGGCGCGCACGTTGTTTCATCTTGTTCTGAAGCCGCGGCTGCGTGGGGCGGCGTTGCGGTCGATCCTTCCACATCGCCACAGGGAAGGCCGAGCATGAGCGATCGCATTGACATCGCGATGGGGTTCGACGGCCGCTATGCGCCGCATGCGGCCAATGTGATGGCGTCGATCATACGCCATGCGCCGGGGGCGAAGCTGCGCTTTATCCTGCTGCAGTCGGGAGTGAGCGAGGAGATCAGGCGGCGCACCGAGCGGACGGCGCGCGGCGCGGACTTCGTGTGGATCGACGTGCGCGATGAGGACTTGCCAGCGTTCACGCATGGGCATCTCAATCGCACGGTGCTGTTCCGGCTGGGGCTGGAGGCGCTGGCCCCGCAGGACTGCGGGCGGGTGATCTATGTGGACAGCGATACGGTTGTGCTCGGGGACATTCGCGAGCTGGTGGATGTCGACCTCAAGGGGCATGCGCTGGGCGCCGTGACGGACTGCTACCAGGACGCGGATGAATTCGCCGAGGCATGGTCGCTGCCGAAGGGCGGGCGGTATTTCAACTCCGGCGTGCTGGTGATCGACCTTCCAAAGGTGAGAGGGGCGAAGTTGTTCAGCAAGGCGATAGACTTTGTCGCTCGGAATGGCGAACGGCTTTTGTTCGGCGACCAGGACGGGCTCAACTATGCGTTCTGGATGAACACCGCCGTGATCGAGCCGACGTGGAATGTGCAGCGCTTCCTGAAGCCGGAGGAGATCGCCTCGGAGACGGCGCCGGACAGGCGGTGGGGCCACAGGCGGCCGCGGCTGATCCATTTCATCGGTACGGAGAAGCCTTGGATGCGCAATGTCTGGCATCCGTGGGCGTGGGCGTACTGGGACAGCCTTAAGCGGACGCCGTTCGCACGCGATGTGGTGCAGACCTATCGCATGGACTTTGCGCAGCGGATGCGGCTCAGGCTGCGTTGGATGCTGCGCCGGCCGGCCTAGTGTAACCATGGTGAAAGTTTTCTGGTGTTGGGTGGCGCATGACCCTTGGAGGGGGCGCCATGACGGATGCCGGGTCCGCCAATCCGGATGAAATGCGGTTGATCGCGCGCTGGGTGACGCTGGGCGCCGTCGCCCTGTCGCTTGCCTATGCGCCGCTCTTGATCTTCGTGGCCTCGCCCGCGTCATTCTACACGCTGGACGATCCCTACATTCACATGGCGCTGGCGGAGAACATCGCGCGCGGGCATTTCGGCGTGAACCCGGGGGAGTATGCCAACCCGTCCTCGTCGATTGCGTGGCCGTGGTTGCTCGCGGCCTTCGAGAAGCTTGGCGTGATGCTGTATGCGCCGCTGCTGGTGAACATCGCGTGCTTTGTCGCCACGGTTCGGGTGATCCTGGCATTCAGCCTGAAGCGGATGGCGGGTGACGCGCGGGCCGCACGGAATGCGTTGATCGTGCTGGGGCTGGCGCTGCTGGCTTTCAACGTGTTCGGGGTGATCTTCACGGGCATGGAGCACAGCCTGCACGTGCTTCTTTCTGTCGTTGCGGTGACGCGGCTGATCGATGCGAAGTATGACCGGTGGACCCTGCTTGTCCTGATGCTCGGGCCGCTGGTGCGGTTCGAAGGCGCCATCGTGCTGGCGTTCGGTGTTGGCGCGGCGCTGGTCGATCGGCGCTGGATGTTTGCCGGGCTGGCGGTTCCGGCGGCAATGGCGCCGGTGGCGCTGTATGGATGGTGGCTTACATCGCTGGGACTGCCGGCATTGCCGAGTTCGGTGCTCAGCAAGTCGGCGGCGGCAGGCGTCGTCGTTGATGGCGGCGGCGGGGTTGCCGGCGGATTGCTGGCCATGTTCCTGAACAACGCACAGTCGCCAGCAGGCCCGTTACTGGGCGTGATGGCGCTGGGGCTCGCATATGGGGCATGGAAGCGGAGTGGCCGCGATCGGGTGCTCGCGCTGGGACTGGTCGCGGTGTTGGTGCTGGCGATGATGCTGGGCCGGATGGACAGTTATGCACGGTACGAAGTCTATGTGTTTTGCGTGATCGCGATGGGCCTGGTGCACCTGTTGCAGCCGGAGTTGCATGTGCTTGCGCAGTCGCTGGTGAGATCGGTGGTGCTGGGCATGGGCGTGGCGCTGCTTGGCGGATCGCTGGGCGTCTACGTCTTCGCCACGACGCCCCTCGGCGCCCGAAACATCGATCGGCAGCAGCACCAGATGCATCGCCTCGTCACGGAGTGCTGGCGCCAGCCCGTGGCAGTGAACGACCTTGGCTGGGTCAGTTTCCGCAATGACGCATATGTGCTGGACCTGTGGGGACTTGGGAGCGAAGAGGCGCGCAAAGCGCGCTCGGCGGGCGAGCCGGGCTGGATGGCGAAGCTGGCGACGGACAAGAATGTCGGCCTGGCGATGGTCTATCCGGGATGGTTCGAGGGCGACTTGCCGCCGGAGTGGACCGCCATGGGCGAGATCGGGTTCACGGAGCGCGGGATCACGCCCTTTGCCCGCGCCACCACCGTATTCGCTACGTATCCCGACGCGCAGGACGAGATCAGGGCCTGCATGCAGCGTCTTTCGGATTCAAGTCCTGCAGGCGGCCTCGTCAAGATATTTGACTAAGTCAACTATCGTGCCGAATGTGCCTCCATGTCGAGGCCATCCAAGTCGCAGATCGCATCTGTTCGCCGGTTCAACCGCTTCTACACCCGGGAGGTCGGGGCGCTGCGGAAGAACTTTCTCGACACGCCATGGTCGCTTGGTGAAATGCGCGTACTGTTTGAGATCGCGAATGGCGCGGAGGTGACGGCGAGCGATATCGCGAAGGCGCTGGATTTCGACGCGGCCTATCTCAGCCGCATGCTGGCGCGCTTCGAGAAGGACGGGCTGGTGACGCGCACGCGATCTGACGCGGACGGGCGGGTCAGCTATCTCGGATTGTCCACCAAGGGGCGCACGCGTTTTGCGGCGGCGAATGCGCGGCAGCTGGAGCAGACAACCACGATGCTTGCGAGACTGGGCGGCGCGGAGCGCAATCGGCTGGTTGGCGCGATGCAGGCGATCGAGGCGCTGGTGGCTGGGGAGGTTGCGGGCGACAGTTGCACTTTGCGTGATCCGGCGCCGGGCGATCTTGGCTGGATGGTGAAGCGGCATGGTGAGCTTTACTTCGAGGAGTATGGCTGGAGCGGGCCGTTCGAAGGGATGTGCGCCAGGATCGTTTCGGATTTCGTCGCCAATTTCGACGCGAAGCTGGAGAAGTGCTGGATTGCGGTGATGTGTGGCGAGCCCGTCGGCTGTGTCATGCTGGTGAAGGACGATCCGAAAGCAAGGAAGGCGGACGTCGCGCGGATCAGGCTGCTGCTGCTTGATCCCAAGGCGCGGGGGATGGGGTTGGGGCGGAGGCTCGCGGAAGAATGCGTCGCCTTCGCGCGGGCCAAGGGATACCGGCGCGTGACGCTGTGGACGCATGCGGAGCTGACGGCGGCCCGGGCGATTTATGCGAAGCTTGGATTCCGCAAAACGGGCCAGGAAAGCCATGACGACTGGGGCGGCAAGGCGACCAGCGAGTTCTGGGACCTGGACCTGTAGGCGGGCGCTGCGGCGCGCCCGCCCTGCTCACGTCAGCGCGGGATTTCTTCCGACTGGTAGACGGAGAAGACGTGGCCGTCAGGGTCGCCGAGGTCGGCGGACCAACCGCCGGGCGCCTCGCTGAGAGGCGTGACGATGGTCGCGCCCTTTTTTGCGAGGCCTTCAACGATCCCGTCGATGCCTCCTTCCGCCAGGGTGAAGACGATGACGGGCGACTGGCCCGGCATTGCTCCGGGGTTAGCGAAGAAGATCAGGTCGATGCCGCCCGCCGTGTGGGCGATGAGGAAGTCGCCGCCGTGTTCTGGACCGTCGCCGGGGACGCGGTCGACGGCGAGACCGAGCGTGTCGCGGTAGAAGGCTTCGGTGCGGTCAACGTCTGACACGTAATAGACGATGTTGCCGATTGCGTATTTGCCGAGCATGGGGGTCTCCTTTGTCCTTACCCGGCTCTCTGTTGCCGCGGGGCGTGGAAGTGTGAGCCGCTGACCACGAAAGGATGACCGTCAGGGTCATGGCTGGCGAGAAAGGCGTTCTCGCGGCGGGCGGGCCCGAGCAGAGCCCGACGGATGCGGCCGAAGGCGAGGGGGCCGGTGGGGGCCGCGTCCGGGGCGGGGGCGTTGTCGAGCGCGCGCTTGAGTTGGGAGATGCGCTGGCGGAGGGCGGTGTCGGAGAGATTCAGGAGCCAGCCGATTTCCTGGCGGGTATGGCCGGAGAGGGCGAGGAGCGCGGTGAGGCGGAGGGATGGGGAGAGGTTGGGGAGAGTAGCGGCAGGTCCCACCGTCTCGCCGCGGAGACGCGGCGACCCACCTCCCCCACGCTCTGTGCGAGGGAAGACGTCTTCGCCCCATGCGCTGTCGCGGCGGCGGCGGCGGGCGGAGGTGCGGGCGTCGAAGGCGGCGCGGTTGCGGATAACGCCGGATAGCCAGCGGCGTGTCTCGGGCGAGGCGAGGTCGGTGCGTCCGGATTCAAGCGCCGCGAGTAGCGCGGATTGCAGAAGGTCGTCGGCTTCCTCCGGCCGGCGCGCGAGGCGGCGAGCCTGGGCGTGGAGGTCTGCAAAGACGCGTGGCGTTGGCATGGCCTGAGGCTAGCGCAGCGGGGCGATTGCGGGAATGGGCCGTGCGGAACGTGATCACGCAGCCGCGCGGAAGGAGATCCTGGGGCCTTGGCTTCTAGGCGGCGGGCGTGACCGTCAGCGGAGCTTTCTCGTCCTGCGGTACATCGAGGATCAGCTTTTCGTCGGCGGTCTTCACCTCGCCCGTGCCCTCCTCGATCCAGGAGCGGCTGACTTCCAGCACCACCCGCGTCGGCGATTCCTCAATGACGTCCCATGAGTTGAAGTTGCCGATCATGTAGATGCGGGTCCAGCCCTCCGGTGCGGTGAACAGGGCAAGGTAGGTGTAGAGCCCGTTGATCGCGGGATCGCCGCCGGCTGTCGAGAAAAGCTTGACGTCCGCGTCCTCGACGAAATGGATGTCGGTGACGGCGGCGGCGCCAGAGAGATCGTCAGACAAGGTCTCAGCGGCGACCGTGCGCGGGGGGCCGGAGGGCTTGGCGGGTTCGGTTGCTGGAGCGGGGGCCGCAGCCGGGGCGGCGGGCTCTGCCGGCTTGGCGGCCTCCTGGGTGGCAGGCTGACAGGCGGCCAGCGCGAGCGCGGCGGCGAAAATGGCGTACTTCATTACCAATCCCCGATCGAGTGGCGGTCTTGTAGCCCGGCGGCCAGCGGCTGCAAGCCGTCGCCGGTCTGTTTGCTGGTCTTTGGCGGTTGGGGTATGGTCCAAGGCATGGCCCACCAAGCTTCAGATATGGCCCCCGGATACAAGCCGGTGATCGGCGCCCTGCTCAAGGGCTACAAGGCGACGCTGTCGCCGGCTTTCGTCGCGCTTGGCGTGCGGTGCCGGCATGAGCCGTCATGCTCGGAATACTGCGCGGAATGCGTGAGCCGGCATGGCGTGTGGGCGGGATCGTGGATGGGGCTGGCGCGGTTTGCGCGCTGTCGCCCTGGAGGATCGCACGGGTGGGACCCGGCGCCGACCCTCACTAGCACCGGCGCGCGGTGGTTCACCCCCTGGCGCTATGGCGTCTGGAGCGTGGACCGGTCCGAACCGGCGCGCCCTTAGGTTCCAAGGGACCAAATCCCAATCAAACCGGACGGCAGCGGGTTCAAAGACCCGGCGAAGTGCTTTACCCGTCCTGCGGAACACGAAAGACGAGACAATGATCAACGTATCCTTCCCCGATGGCTCGGTGCGCGAATACCCCGACGGGTCGACGCCGATGACGATTGCGGAGGCCATCTCCAAATCACTGGCCAAGCGGTCGGTGATCGCCAAGGTGAATGGCGAGCTATTCGACATGAAGCGGCCGCTGCCGGGCGATGTGAAGCTCGAACTGCTGGACATCAACGCGAAGGAGTCGCTGGAGCTTCTGCGCCACGACGCCAGCCACGTTATGGCGCAGGCAGTACAGGAGCTGTTTCCCGGCACGCAGGTGACGATCGGACCGGTGGTCGAGGATGGGTTCTACTACGACTTCGCGCGGAAGGAGCCGTTCTCGACGGAGGACTTCGCGCGGATCGAAGCGAGGATGAAGGAGATCGTCGACCGCGACCTGCCGATCAATCGCGAGGTCTGGTCGAAGGACGATGCGATCGCTCACTTCAAGGGCATTGGCGAGGACTACAAGGCGCAGATCATCGACGACATCATACCACCGGGCGAGGACATCACGCTCTATGCGCATGGCGACCAGTGGAGCGATCTCTGCCGCGGGCCTCACCTGCCAAGCACGGGCAAGCTGCCGAAGGCGTTCAAGCTGATGAAGCTGGCTGGCGCGTACTGGCGCGGCGATCATCGCAACGAGATGCTACAGCGGATGTACGGCACGGCGTGGGCGAACGAGAAGGATCTTGCAGCGCATCTTGTGCGTCTCGAGGAAGCGGAGAAGCGCGATCACCGCAGGCTCGGCCGCGAGCTCGACCTCTTCCACATGCAGGAAGAGGGCAAGGGGATGGTGTTCTGGCATCCCAAGGGGCTGACGCTTTGGCGGACGGTGGAGAGCTATGTGCGCCGCCGCCTGGACGAGGCGGACTATATCGAGGTGCGCACGCCGCAGGTGCTCGACCGCAAGTTCTGGGAGCAGTCGGGACACTGGGAGAAGTATCGCGACAACATGTTCGTGGCGGAGACGGCGGAAGACGAGGTGTTGTCGCTGAAGCCGATGAACTGCCCTGGACATGTGCAGATCTTCAAGCAGGGGCAGAAATCGTATCGCGACCTGCCGATGCGGATGGCGGAGTTTGGCGCGTGTCACCGCTATGAGCCGTCGGGCGCGCTGCACGGCCTGATGCGCGTGCGTGCGTTCACGCAGGATGATGCGCACATCTTCTGCCGTGAGGACCAGATCGAGGGCGAGACGGCGCGCTTCATCACGCTGGCCAAGTCGATCCATGCGGACTTCGGGCTGGAGACGCATCACATCAATCTGGCGACGCGGCCGGAGCAACGCGCGGGCTCGGATGAGTTCTGGGACAAGGCCGAGACGCAGATGCTGTCTGCGGCGCGGGCCGCTGGTGTGGAGCCGATCATCGCGGAGGGCGATGGCGCGTTCTATGCGCCGAAGCTGGACTTCGTGATCAAGGATGCGATCGGACGCGAGTGGACGATCGGCACGATCCAGCTGGATTACGTTCTGCCGGATCGTCTTGACGCCGAGTATGTTGGTGAGGATGGCGGCAAGCATCGTCCCGTGATGCTACACCGCGCGATCCTTGGTTCGCTGGAGCGCTTCATCGGCGTGCTGATCGAGAACTATGCCGGGGCTTTCCCGATGTGGTTGTCGCCTGTGCAGGTGGTGGTCGCCTCGATTTCCGAGGGCGCGCACGCCTATGCGGAAGAGGCGGCGGCGGAGTTGCGCAAGGCGGGCCTGCGCGTGACGGTGGATACGCGGGGCGAGAAGATCAACTACAAGATCCGGGAGCATTCTCTGCAGAAGATCCCCGTGATTGCAGTTGTTGGCGCCAAGGAGGCGGAGGAGCGCAAGCTGGCGTTGCGCCGCTTCGGGTCGCAGGCCAACGAGGTCGTGATGCTGGATGATGCGAAGGTGTTCCTCGCCGAGGAAGCGCTGCCGCCTGATCTGAAACGCGCGAAGGCGTGACGACGAAGGCGATCATCGCACATGCCCGAGTCCTTGGCCTGCGGCTGAGGCTCGGGTTGGTTGATCTCAAGACTGTTGAGTCGTGGGCCGACGAAGCGATCCTGTCGCCGGGCGCACCTGCCGAGATGGCGGACCTGTGCCTTGCGACTCGGGCGGGGGAGCGGATCACCTCGCGCATCCTGTCGGGGCTCGGCGGGGCGCCGAGCGCGCTGGATGTGATGCGCGCCATCGCGGTCATGCGCGTTGATGATGCGAGCCAGGACGAGATGCGTCGGCTGGCGGACAATCTCGATCCGATCGTGCGTGAGGTCGATGCGGGGGAGGCGCTTCCAACGCTGATGAAGCCGCTGTTGTCGCTGGCGCGAGACTTCTGGCAGGCGCGGATGATCTCGTCTCAGGCGATGGACGAAGTGCAGGAACGGATGCGCGACCTGCTACATGCGATGAAGGAGTTTGCAGCGGAGCTGCCGGAGGAGAAGCCGGCGGCGCCCGAGCCTGTGGTGCACACGATCTCCGCCATCGTGGTGAGCTATCACACGGGCGAGGCGCTGCTGATATGTCTTGGCGCGCTGGAGAATGAGCCGGCAGTGGACGAGATCATTCTCGTCAACAATGGCAACCCAGTGGAGATGCTGGAGCGCGTCGAGGATGCATATGAGAAGTCACGAAAGCTGAAGATCACGGGCGGCGGCGTCAATCGCGGCTTTGCTGCGGGCGTGAATCTTGGCGTGGCGGCGGCGACTGGCGATCGGCTGCTGATCATCAATCCGGATGCCGTGCTGCAACCGGGCGCCGTGAGGGCGCTTGAGGTTGCGATGGGCGGCGCTGCAGAGCCGGCGATTGTCGGCGGCAAGATCTACGGGACGGATGGCAGGGAGCAGCGCGGCGGGCGGCGGCGCAGGTTGACCATCCGCTCGGCCGCGGCGACGTTTCTGGGGCTTGGCTGGCTGCGCGCCCTCAACCCGGCTTTCGTGAACATCAATCGCAACAACGAGCCGGAGCCTGATGGGCCTGTGCCGATGGACGCGGTCAGCGGCGCGCTGATGTACATGTCGGCGTCGAGCTTTCGCAGGCTTGGCGGGTTCGACGCTGGGTATTTCATGCATGTCGAGGATCTCGACCTGTGCCGGCGCGCCGAGGCCGATGGCGGCTCGGTGATCTATACGCCGCATGCCTCGGCGCTGCATTTCGGGGCGACGAGCGACGCGCCGTCGCTGTTCGTGGAGAAACACAAGGGCGCGGGGTTCAACCGCTACTTCCTGAAGTTCGCCGAGACACCCGGTGAGAAAGTGGCGGCGCGCGTGTTGGGGCCGGTGATCGCGTTCATGCTGGCGATGCGGGCGCGGGTGCGAGGGAGCCGGCGCGCCTAGGACGCCCGCGCCAGCGGATGCGCTGCTTCCAGCAGGTCGCGCAGTTCGTCGGTAACGACGTGGGTGTAGATCTGCGTGGTCGAGATGTCGGCGTGGCCGAGAAGAAGCTGCACGGCGCGCAGGTCGGCGCCGCCGGAGAGCAGGTGCGTTGCAAAGGCGTGGCGGAGGGCGTGGGGCGTTACGCGATCGATGGCGATGTTGGCCTTCATGGCGAGGTCTTCGAGAATCTGGCCAAGGCGGCGGCGGGTGAGGCGGCCGGTCGATCCGCGTGATGGGAAGACGAAGCGTTGCGCGGTAGAGCGCGTGGCGGATTTCGGCAGGAAGCTCTCGCGCACGGCCATGTAGTTCTTGAGGGCGGTAAGCGCCGGGCGCCCAAGCGGCGTGATGCGCTCCTTGTCGCCCTTGCCGCGCACGATCAGCACGGTCGCGCCGGGGGCGGGCAAGGCCGAGAGCGGCAAGTCGCAGCATTCTGACGCGCGCAGGCCTGCGCCGTAGAGGAGTTCGACGAGGCACATGGTACGCAGGTCGGCAGGCTCGGTTCCCTGCGCAGCTTCGATGATGCGGCTGACTTCGTCACGGGAGAGAACATCTGGCGGATCGCGGCGCGTGGCGGGGCCGTCGAGGCGCGAGGTCGGGTTGTCCTGCCTCTCATTGTCGCCGAGCTGGAAGCGGAAGAAGCGACGCAGGGCCGATAGGCGGCGCGAGACGGTGGCGGCGGACATGCCGCGCGCGTGCAGGTCGCGCACGAAGTCGGAGAGGTCGCGCTCGCAGGCCTGGATGAGCGAGGATTTGTTGGCGCGCAGATAGCTCGAGGCGTCCTCGAGATCGCGGCGATAGGCCTCGATCGTGTTGTCGGCGGCGCCGCGTTCGGCGCGGAGCGTGTCGAGGAAGGCTTCGATGCGGCGATTGTCCAACATGGGGGGACAGTGGCGCTGACGGGTTTAGGAGAGGTTAGTATCGCGCCTAGAGCGCCTTCCACACCTGTAGCGATTCCAGCGCGATGGCGTTGGCGTCGTCGGTCATGCCGATCTCGCGGAGCTGGGTGAGGAGGTCGGCGAGACCGGCGAAGGAGAGGGCCGAGACGTCGGGGCCGAGCTGGTTGATTATGGCGAGGGCGGCTTCAGCGTCGGCATTCTGGCGCGCAGCCGATGCGATGCTGGCGATGGCAGAATCGGACACGCCGCGGCCTGCCGTGCGCTGGACCGATAGCGTTGCGCGCTGTGCGGCCGTGAGGTCGCGGCCAGCACCGACAAGCATGAAAAGGGCGCGCGTGTTCTCGATGCGGCGAAGCCCCAGCTGCTGTTCGACGGCCGCGGGGGTCTTCGCCGTGGAGACAGCGTTGGCTGCGGCCACGGGATAGGGCGCGGCCTCCAGCATGCGGTCGAGGATGGCGGCGTGCGGTTCGGTGTTCGCGCCGGCAAAGGCGAGCATCAGGTCGATGCGGGCGGCGGCCCACCCGTCCTGCTCGTCTTTCGGGGCTGTGCCGAGATGCTTGCGCCAGTCGGCGGCGAGGTTCGGGTCGCCTGCCAGGAGTGCTGCGCGGGCCAAGGGTTCAGCGAAAGGCAGCGTTGCCGCGTTCCGCGGCAGGCCCTTGATGTCGGCGATGAGGACAATGGCCGTGAGGCGGCCGTCGGCTAAGGTTTCGGCGGCGCGAAGGGCTGCCGCGTAGGCGGCGGCCTTTGCCTCGGGCTTGGCGTCCTTGTTGGCTGCAGCCGCGATGGCGAGTGCGAGATGGTCCGGCTTGGCAGGTGCTCCGCGCGTCGTGGGCTTGGGCGCTTCCGCGACCTTGAGGCCAAGGATCGCTGCGATGTCGACGGGGCTAAGCTTGCCGCTGTTGAGCGCCGGACGACGGGCGGCGCGCCGCTGTTCGGGCGTCGCGTCCTTGTCGAGCGCGACGGCGGCGGCGATGTCAGGCGCCACGCCGGCGAAGGCGTTGACGGGGACGGGCAGGTTCGCCGCGACCGAGATGGCGGCCTCCAGCGGCGTTGCATAGCGGCCATCGGGCTTGGCGATGTCGGGCGTATTGATCGCTGGAAGTGCGCCAACCAGCCAGACGCCCAGGCTTTCATTGGTGCGGGCGATCTGCTCCGAGATGAGGTTCGCGCCGGCGTCCTTCTCGAGCGCGGCGCACGCAGAGCGAAGCGGTAGCCAGTCAGCTTCCGTTGTGGGCTTGCCGTTGGCGGCGGCGCAGGCGGTTTCAGTATTGCCAAGCAGCAGATCAAGTTCGGCGACCTGGCGTTCGCTGGACTTGCCCCAGCCGGCGGAGGGATAGCGTTTGCGCAGGTCCGCCGCGTAGGCGGACTCGCCGATGGCCTCGATGAGGCGAAGGCGCTCGGGCGTGAGCTTGTCGCCATCGTCCGGACCCTTGCTGCGCGAGAGCAGCACGCGGCGCAGGGCGGCGCGAGCGGAGGGCGCTAGATCCTTCGGCTGCAGGCTGGTCATCAACGGCGCGAGCGTGCCGGCGCTGGTATTGTCCCAGAAAGTCGCAGGTAGGGCCCCTTCATTGGCTCCGATCCAGCCGACACCCCAGGCGTCGACCTGGGCGAGCGGACGCGATGCGACCTGCGCCCCCGCAGATGAAGTTGCAGCCAGGGCGATTGCGAGCGCGCCGGTGACGAGCCTATTGCGAGGGTGCATTGCCGCCTCCGGCGGGCTCCGGCTGGACGCCGACATTCTGCGCGGGGACGCGAACTTCCTGCTGCACGGGGCGTCGCGATTCGGCCTGGCCCGAAAACCAGAACAGCGCGCCTACGACCACAACGAGGGCGATGCCTCCAAGGATCGCATACAGCCTGAACGGCGCCGGACCGCGCCGACGTGAAAACCCTCCGCGCGCCATGGCGTGCCTCCCGTCGAACCACTTGTTGTCGAGCCAATCAGACCGGGCGGCGGGGGTCCAGCACGCACAGCTGTGCGGCTTGCCCTCGCGGCCCGAACATTGCCCCGGTAGCCTCGGGAGGTATAAGCCTCGGTTTCGGGAAACAGGGCAAGCGCCATGTCTGCGCATCAGGTTGAACCGGAGGGTGAAGCCGCCCAAGCGGCAACCCCATCCGGCGCACGCCGGCTGGAGCGCACAATCGCGCTCGTCGGCATGATGGGCGTTGGCAAGTCGACGGTGGGGCGGAAGCTGGCGGAAAGCCTGGCGGCGCCTTTTGTGGACAGCGACGAGGAAATCGAGAAGGCGGCGGGGCTGAGCGTGCAGGAAATCTTCGCCATGCATGGCGAACCGGAGTTCCGGCGCGGCGAGCGGCGGGTGATCGAGCGGCTTCTGAACGGACCGCAGATCGTGCTGGCGACGGGCGGCGGCGCCTATATGGACGCGACAACGCGCGCGCTGCTGAAGGAGAAGGCCGTGACGGTCTGGCTGCGCGCCGATCTCGACCTGATCTGGAAGCGCGTGAACCGGCGCGACACAAGGCCGCTGCTGAAGCGCGACAATCCTCGGCAGGTGCTCGCCGACCTGCTGGCGCAGCGCGCGCCAGTCTATGCCGAGGCAGACCTGACGGTCGACTCCGGCGAGGGGCCAGCCAACGACGCCGTGAAGACGATCTGCGAGGCGCTCGGGTATGCATAGGGAGTTCGCATGAGCGCCAGTGTGAACACTGTCCGGGTGGAACTCGGGACACGGGGCTATGACATTCTCATTGGCGAGGGGTTGCTCGCGCGCGCGGGCGGACTGATCCGGCCGCTGATGAAGGCGGGTCGCAGCCGGGTGTACATCGTGGCGGACGCCAATGTGGCGGAGCTGCATGGCGCGACCCTGATGGGGGCGCTGGAGGCGGTTGGCTACAGCGGCCACCTGATCGGCGTGCCGCCGGGCGAGGAGTCGAAGTCGTTCGCCTATCTCGCCACCGTGCTCGACGAGCTGATCGGTCTGGGCGCGGAGCGGGATGACCTGATCATTGCGTTCGGCGGCGGCGTGGCGGGCGATCTCACCGGGCTCGCGGCGGGACTGCTGAAGCGCGGCGCGCGCTTCGTGCAGATTCCGACGACGCTTCTTGCTCAGGTGGACTCATCCGTCGGCGGCAAGACAGCGATCAACAGCCGGGCGGGCAAAAACATGGTGGGGCTGTTTCATCAGCCTGTGCTGGTGCTGGCCGATCTCGGCGTGCTCGACACGCTGCCGGCGCGCGAGCGGAGCGCGGGGCTTGCGGAGATTGCGAAGTATGCGCTGATCGACGATCCGGCGTTCTTCGATTTTCTCGAGACGAATGCCCCCGCGCTGCATGCGGGCGAGAAGGCCGCGCTGGCGGAGGCGGTGCGCGTGTCGTGCGCATCCAAGGCGCGGATCGTGGCGATCGACGAGACGGAGCAGGCGGAACGTGCGCTGCTGAATCTCGGACACACGTTTGGACATGCACTTGAGCGGGCCAACGACTTTCAGCCCAGCCTGTTGCACGGGGAGGGCGTTGGCATCGGCATGGCGATGGCGCTGCGCTATTCGGTGCAGCTTGGGGTCTGCCCC
>CAIKXW010000053.1 GCA_903831485.1 uncultured Alphaproteobacteria bacterium
GCTCAAACGAGACAGCCCTTCCCTCTCGCGGGGGGTGGCCCCACGTGATAACTTGCCGACGATCAATCAGCACAAAGGACAAAGCCCTGTCAGTCAGTCGCCCCACCCGGACCGGCAAGACCACCGAGACCGGACCGGCCGTCGCAAAAGCGCGTCCGGCGAAAACAGCCACGGCAAAGACTGCCGCAGCAAAGCAGGCCCCCGCTCCGGTTGAGCCGACATCCCCCGACGCGTTCGAGCTTGCCACGATGGTCGTGCAGCAGCTTGATGACGACAAGGCCGAGAACATTCTCAACATTCCGCTGGCCGGAAAATCGCCGATGGCGGACGCGATGATTGTCGCCTCCGGCCGTTCCGCGCGCCATGTGTCGGCGCTGGCGGACCATGTCTCGCAGAAGCTGAAGGAAGCCGGCGCGTCGAAAGTGCGCGTCGAGGGCCTGCCGAATGCCGACTGGGTGCTGATCGATGCGGGCGACCTGATCGTTCACATCTTCCGGCCGGAAGTGCGCGAGTTCTACAATCTCGAGCGCATCTGGGCGGGCGACACGCCAACGACGGCGCGCGCCGCGACCTGAGCCTCTCTTGCGTATCCGCATCCTCTGTATCGGGCGCATGAAGGACGGGCCTGAGCGCGCGATGGTCGACGACTATGTCGCGCGCGCGGGCAAGACCGGGAAATCGCTGGGCTATCGCGCGGTCGAGGAAGTCGAACTCAACTCGAGTGCGAAGGATGACGAGGGCCAGCGCCTGCTTGCGCGGCACGGTCAGGGCGTCCTCATCCGGCTCGACGAACGCGGCGAGGCGTGGACGTCGCAGGACCTGTCGAAACGGCTGGCTAAGTGGCGCGATGGCGGCGAGGACGGGGTGAGTTTTGTCATCGGCGGCGCGGACGGCACGTCGGCGGATGTTGCGAAGGCTGCGCGGCACACCGTGTCGTTCGGCGTGCAGACATGGCCGCACAGGCTGGTGCGCGTGATGATCGCCGAGCAGGTCTACCGGGCCCTTTCGATCGAGGCCGGATCACCCTACCACCGCGAATGATGCGGTGGCTTCTCATCATCCTCGTTCTGCTGGCGGCCCCTGCCGTGGGCCAGCCGCGGCGCACATTCACGCAGGACGATCTGAGGCAGGCCGAGGCCGCGCGCGATGCGGCACTGGCGCGCGTGAAGGCGCTGGAGCAGGCCTCCAGCGTGGCCGCGCGGGCGGTGTCCGACATCGACGCTGATCTGGTTGCAGCTGCCAGCGAGGCCATTGGCGGCGAGGAAGCGGCCTATGCCGCTGAAGAACAGCTGATGATCCTAGCGGACGAATCCCGCGCGGCGCGCGAGGCGCTGGTTTCGGATCAGGCCGTGATGGAAGACCTGTTTGCCGCGCTGATGACGATGCGGACGCCGCCTGCGCTGGCGACCAGTCCCGATGATGTGTCGAGCGCCATTCGCGCAGCCATCCTTATGTCAGACGCAGCCCCGGCTCTCGCTGGGCGTGCGGAGGACCTGCGCGCGAAGATTGCCACCATCGACGACCTCGCCGCGGCGACCCGCGCGCAGCAGGCCAACCTGCTCGCCGCGACCAGTTCAGCCGGCGCACGGCGCGAGGAGATCGCGGCGCTCGCCGAGGAGAAGCGCCGGGCCTCCGCATCGCTCGATGCGGAGACGGCGGCGGCGCGGGCGAATGCGCGCAAGCTGGCGCAGGAGGCAGCCAACCTGCGCGAGTTGCTGGACGGGCTCGCGAAGTCGGCGCCGCCTGCGCCATCGGTGAAGCCGGGACAGAAGCCGGCGGCCAAGCCAGCCGCCACGCCTGTCAAGCCGGCGGCAAAGCCTCCCTCAACGGCGGCTGCGAAACCCGCAGCCACGGCGAAGGCGGGGTCGCCGCTCTACCCTGTCGTGGGCTCGCCACTGCGCCGGTTCGGCCGGGTCATCGAGGGACAGAAGCAGGAGGGCCTCACGCTTGCCGCAAGGGCCGCGGCGACCGTGATCGCGCCGATGGACGCGCGCGTGCAGTATTCCGGCC
>CAIKXW010000054.1 GCA_903831485.1 uncultured Alphaproteobacteria bacterium
CGGCGATAAGCTTGAGGCCGTGGCGTTTTGCGATTGCGGAGATGGCGGGGTAGTCGGCAGGCTGGCCGAAGAGATCGACCGCAATGATGGCGCGCGGCGTGAGCTTGCCAGCGGCCTTCACGGATTCGATCGCGGCCTCGAGGCTGGCGGGGTCCATGTTGTAGGTGTCGGGCAGGACGTCGACGAAGACCGGGCTGGCGCCGACGAGCGGGGCGACTTCTGCGCTGGCGACGAAGGTGAAGCTGGGGACGAACACCGCATCGCCCGGGCCGATATTCCAGGCGCGCAGCGGGATAAGGAGCGCGTCGGTGCCATTGGCGCAGGCGAGCGCGTGCTTGGCGCCGGCGAAGGCGGCGAGTGATTTCTCGAAGCCTGTGACCTCGGGGCCCATGATGAAGCCGCAGGTGGAGAGGACGCGGCCGATGGCGGCGTCGATCTCCGGGGCGATGCGCAGGCGCTGGGCGGCGAGATCGATGAAGTTCATGGGGACGCACTCACGCTTGCGTTGGGAGGCGGCAGGGATGCCTTTCCGGCGAGTCTCGGGCAAATCACCTTGCGCTGCAAACTGTAACGTTCGGTGGGAAGGGGCGCGGCGGGCGGTCGCAGCGCACGTTGTGCTGGCGGAGGCGGCGTGCGATTGTTTCGATGCAGCCCAAACCGTTGAGATACGGAACGGGCGCGGCTTCCGGCTTTGGCGGCGTGACTGCGGGACTTGACCCGTGCACGCGCCCCGCCATGTGAGCCAGGTACGCAGCCAGAAAGGCGCCCGCAGATGGCCATCTCACCCAAGACTCCCAAGGCTGGAAAAGCGCCCAAGGGCGAGAAATCCGCCAAGGCGCCAAAGGCTGCCCGGTCACGGCAGGTGAACGAGATCGAGGACGAGGCTGAAGAGCCAGCGGCGAAGCCGGTTGCAGCGAAGGCTGCTGCAAGCAGCGACGATGCAGCGTTGAGCAAGCGCCTGCCGGAAATGACCGACTTCCAGCTGCGCGCCTACCAGCAGTCGAACACAAGGATTTCGCGCGACGTGAAGCATGCCAAGAGCGCTGCGGCGAAGAACACGCTGGCGCTGATCGAGGAGGAGATGGCGCGGCGCATAGCCTCTCCGGGCTCGGCGCCTTCGGGCGTGCGTGTCGGTGTTGCGCGACCCAAGGCGGGAAAAAAACGCGACGACTGATGCGTCAGGTTGGCGCGCGGAGGTTCCACGCCTCCACCCTCGCCTCACCAGCTTCCACCACGATGACACCCCAGGCGGCGGTGGCGAGCTTGGCGTCGGAGCGCTGCGCGTTGGCGGCGTTGAGCGCGAAGCGGGCGATGCCGTTCGAGGTGACGACGAGGTGGTTGCCGGGTTCATTGCGCAGGTCGTGGAAGAGTTCCTGCCAGTTGCCAATGACCGCCGCCGTGTCAGCGCGCCAGCCGGGCGGGACGACGCCGTCATGCTCCCAGGCGTCCATGGCGGCCTTGCCGATGCGGGCGACGACCTCCTCCTCGGGCCGGTTCTCGTCCGGGCCGTAGTCGATCTCGCGGAGAAAGAGGTCGGTGAGGAGTTCGGGCGCGGAGGGTTGCGCGGCGAGGATGGCCGCGGCGGTTTCCCGCGTGCGCTTCAGCGGGCCGGAGCGGGCGGTGGCGAACGGGGTTCCGGCAAAGTGGCGGGCGAGGGATTGAGCCTGTGTTCTCCCGGAGGTTGAAAGCGGCAGGTCGGTGCGGCCGCC
>CAIKXW010000055.1 GCA_903831485.1 uncultured Alphaproteobacteria bacterium
GCGGGTCAACCGCGCCTTCCCCTCGATGCTTGAGGGCGCTCAGGCCTGTCAGCAAACCTTCGATGCCCATGCAAGAGATGGCGTGACTTTCTCGCTTGATCTCGCGATGAGCCATCTCACGGCCGATATCATTTGCCGCACAGTTTTCAGCGCCAGCCTTGAAACGAGGGCGGCCCATGAGGTCTTCGCAGCCTTCACGACGTTCGAACGCAGCGTCGCTCAGGTGGAGATCCGTCGCCTGATAATGGACCGGGCCTGGACGAGTGTCCCGCAGCGCGATGACGTCCTCGCAGCCTGCGATACAATTCGGCGGCACCTCGGCGATTTGCTGGATACACATCTTGTTCCAGACGGCGCGCGGTTTGATGACATTGCCTCCTCGGTGATCGCAGCGCGCGACGACTTCACCCGCACGGCCTTCAATCGCGAGGAGCTCATCGATCAGCTGGGCGTGCTCTTCCTTGCGGGCCATGAGACGAGCGCGAGCGCGCTTACCTGGGCTTTCTTCCTGCTGGCTGAGCAACCCGACCTCGTCGCGCGCGTGCGTGCTGAGATCCGCAAGGTGGTGGGTGATGGCGAGCCGCTCACCATAGAGGCCACCAGACACCTGCCCCTGACCCGCAATGTCTTTCGTGAAACGCTTAGGCTCTATCCGCCGATCACCTTCCTCCCGCGGGTCGCGATCGCTCCCACAACCATCGGGCGACATCAGGTTCGCCGCGGCGCGCTCGTCATGGTTGCGCCTTGGGTATTGCATCGCCACGCAAGCTACTGGCGCAACCCGCATGTCTTCGATCCGGATCGCTTCCTGCCGGAGCGCGAGGCCGAGCTGACCTCAGGCGCCTATATTCCGTTTGGCCTTGGTCCCCGTGTCTGCGCGGGCGCCGCCTTTGCGCAGACCGAGGCGGTGCTGTTGATTGCTGAAATGTTCCGCCGCTTCGATTTCCATGTTGTCGATCCAGCGCGCGTGCGTCCAGCGGCGCGCCTGACCACCCGTCCAACCGAACAGATCATGATGCGCGTGACTCGCGCAGACGCATGACCACAGTGCTGCTCACGCTCGGCCGCCTTCCCAAGGCTCTTGACCTGGCGCGCGGTTTCAGTCGCGCAGGATCTCGTGTGATCGTGGCCGATCCCTTTGGCTGGACGCTGACCGGCGCATCGCGCCATGTCGCCCGCGAGTTCGCGGTGCCCCCGCCGAGCAAGGGTTCTGCTGAATATCTCGCCGCCCTCGCGGAGATTGTCGCACGCGAAAGCGTCGATCTCGTTGTGCCTGTCTCCGAGGAGACGATGCATGTCGCCTTCCTGCCTGACTTGCTCGGCGGGCGCGCGCGCGTATTCACCATGCCACCCGACCGCGTGCTCGCGGTGCACAACAAGGCGGGATTTGTCCGCGCGGCGACTGCGATGGGTCTTCCCGTACCCGACACCTGCCTACTCGGCGCGCCGGAGGCGAAGGCGCTGGCATCGGCCCACGCTGTGGTCGTGAAACCGGTCTTTTCATGCTCGGGACGTGGTGTGCGCATCCTGAGTCAAGGCGCTGCCCTGCCGGATGCTGATCCATCGACTCCGGCCATTGTGCAGCGTTTCATCGCGGGCCGTGAGCACAGCAGCTGTACGATCGCGCATGAAGGCCGGGTCGTCTCCACGATGATCTATCGTGGCACTGTCATGTCAGGATCTGTCGCGATCGCGTTCGAGCGGGTCGAGGCGCCGGCGATTGAGCGGTGGATCGAAATCTTTGTCCGCGCATCGGGCTGGACAGGATTTATCTCCTTCGATTTCATTGTCGACGCTGATGACTGCGTGTTTGGCATCGAATGTAACCCGCGAACAACGAGCGGACTTCACTTCTGGCGGCCCGAAGACGTCGCTCGCGCCGTGCTCAGCCCGCAGACGAGCCCGCCAGTCGGGGTGCGTCGGCACAGCTACCTGCAGCAGTTCTACTCCTGCCTTACTGAAACACAGATGGCGATGTTTCGCGGCCGAGGCTTTCTTCACCGGCTGGGTCGGCTCGTTGGCACGCGGGATGTCACATGGGACTGGCGCGACCCATGGCCATTCCTGAGCATGACCCTGACGTCCTGGCCGATCATCCGCATGGCAGTTTCTCAGGGCGTCAGCTTCGGGGAGGCGGCAACGCATGACGTTGGCTGGTACGAACAGGCCGCCAACGCGCCCGATGCTCAGCCGTCGTGATCGCGACAGCGGTGGCGACATGCGCGGTGCGATCGTCGATGTCCGGTAGGGCGACGCAATTTCGAGGCCTGCACGGAAAGGGCAAGGATCGCCCTGTATGGTGCGTGCATTGCGCCGTATCGCTCGCGCGTTGGTTGTGGGCGGGGTTCTCTGCAAGCGCCCCCACGGCGCTTACCGACATAGCGCTTGCGCGGACAAGAGACAGGCAATTAGTCTCCGAGAATGTTGGATGCTGACCCGGTTGGGGCCCTCGCGAATTTTGATCCAGGCATGTCCCTGCGCGCGCTGGTCGTTGCCGACTGGGCTTTGGCTCTGCAGCGGGGACCAACCGGCCGGCGTGGTGATGCTCGCCGGCTATCGTCTCGACGCCCACGTTGCCACCTGCGCTGGTCTGTCGAGCGCGCTGTCCTGCGCCCATCCTGTTGAGCCGGAGCTGCTCCATGCGTCCCAACGTACGCAAACCCGAACGTGCGACGCCTGCTGACCTGGCGACTTGCCGGCAGATGATCCGCACTGGTTCTCGCTCATTCTTTGTCGCGTCGCTGCTCCTGCCCGATGCTGTACGTGGAGGAGCCTACGCCCTCTATGCATTCTGTCGTCTGTCGGATGACACCATCGACGTGGACCATGGCGGCGAAGCGGGAATCGCGCGGCTCGCCGCTCGCCTCGATGCGATTTATGCTGGCGAGCCAGCCAACGCCGCAGTCGACAGGGCGCTTTTCGACGCTGTCGATCAGTACGCGCTGCCGCGTGCGCCGTTCGACGCCCTTCTGGAGGGCATGGCGTGGGATGCATCCGGGCGGGAATATGAAACGATCGAGGAGGTATATGACTATGCGGCGCGCGTCGCAGGCGCGGTCGGCGCGATGATGGCGACGCTGATGCGGACGCGTTCGCCGGAGATGGTTGCGCGGGCGTGCGATCTGGGCGTGGCCATGCAGCTGACGAACATTGCGCGGGATGTCGGTGAGGATGCGCGCAATGGACGTCTGTATCTCCCTCGCGCCTGGATGCGCGAGGCTGGCCTTGACCCCGTTTCGTGGCTCGCGCGTCCGGAGTTCAATCCCCAGGTCGCAGGGGTCGTGGAGCGCGTGCTTGAGCTCGCCCGTCAGCTCTACCAGCGCGCCGATCTCGGCATCGCCGGGTTGCCGCGCGCCTATCGCCCCGCGATCCGCGCGGCAAGGCTTCTTTATGCCGATATTGGCGCCCGCGTCGCAATGCGCGGTCATGACTCCGTGTCCAGCAGGGCCATTGTGCCGACGTCTCGCAAGTTGCAGCTCCTGATGAAAGCACTGACACGCTCATGGCGGGCCCCGCCAGGCGCTGAGCTGGCGGCGCCTGCGCTGCCGCAGACCCAGTTTCTGGTTGATGCCGTTGTCGCCGGAACTGGCGTGCATGATGAGCAGGATTCAGCTCCGGGCCTGCAGCACGATATCAGGTGGGTGATCGAGTTGTTTGCTGCGCTCGACGAGCGGCCCCGGCGCTTGACCTGAAGTGTGACTTGTTGCTGGCTTTCATGTCGCTTGCGCCGGGTTGCGGTGTCGGGCGCGCGTCGCAGCCGTCGGGGCTTCAAAGTGTTGCAGCCGTGTCTCTAGCTGAAGGCTGTCCAGCCGCAGTCAACGCCCTCCGGCGAGGCGGGGCATGCGAAAGGGAAGCATGGCGCGCACGACGGGATTGCTGATCCGATCCAGTGACAACGTCTCGTGCATGATGTCTGCCGGCGCGCCGTCGACTTGTCCTGCAAGATGCGATCGGGCGTAGAACGGGGCATCCTCGAGCACGCGCACAAGCCTTGGCCCCGTTCCGCGATCGCCGCGAGCCGTGGGCTGCATCCGCCAGAAGGTTTTCGGCATCCTGGTCAGCGGCGGGGCGTGGATGGCGATATCTTCGCCGGTTGAATCGAATTTCAGAGCGAGGGATCGTTGTTCGCCATTCCGGAGCGTGACGTCATAGTAGACGATTGTCGCATCGTCGGCGACGTGGGAACGCGACCAGTCCCAGGAACGGAACCTGCGTTCGAGTGGTTCGTCGCCGCAGTTGCTGTCGAAATAGCCCTCTCCATTCCAGGATGTACCGTCTTCGAACTTCACTGCGACGCGTCCACGTGGAGCGATTGGTCGCCATACATGGCGGGCTTCTGCGTCCAGCGCGAACGTCTGGCCCGCGAGATAGTAGGGATGCAGCGTCACTGTCCCGCGGAGTCGGGAGGGTAGGGGGGCTGTCCACTCGTCGACGTTGATGCGAAGTGTTTCGCTCTCCCAGCTCATGCTGCTGCGGCTGATCGCGATCCTGTCCAAGTCGCGATCGAGGCTCCTGTGACCGCGTTCGGTCATCGCCCAGCGATTTCCCCTGACCGAATAGAGCGCGACATTCATGGCGCAGTGGTTTTCGGGATGCCGCCACCCCGACCATGCGTAGTAGGGCGAGAAAACACTGCCGATGAAGGCGATGATTGTGAGACCATGCTGTTTGTCTTCGCTGAGCGCGTCGATGTACCACCAGGCATAGCCGCCTGATCCGACTGGAATGTCGAAGCGCGGTGCAGGAAGTCTGTTGCCAGGAGCAGGCGCACGCCAGTGAGATTCCGCCCCGCCGGTTTCGTTCAGGAACTCCGTCGACTTGACGGCGCCGGCGGTTGGTTGGTCGTTCATGCCCAACCCCTCGCCTTCGACACGGGAAGCTGCGCGTCCGTTCGCGTGAGTGCTGGTCGTCTTCTCCCCGCCTGCGCCATGTTCAGTTCACGCTCGCGCAGGTGGCTGAACATCGTCATCCTGCGTGGAGCGGGATCAGCATTTGCGAGGTCGTGAGTATGCTCGCTCGCGAGGGCGGATTTGACGAAGCCGCGTTGACCGGGTGAGTGGCGCAGGCGCCGGCGGGCGCTGAGGGCCCCCATCCCGGCTGTGCTGTACGCGCCCGCCGGAGGCATCCCGCGCCTCTCCACTTTGATCGCACGGACGCGACAGCCCGGTGCATTCGCGGTCGCCAGTTCCTGAAGTCCGCCACCCTGAAGGGTGGCGCTGTCGTTGATCATGGATTCCTCAAGGTCGATTGACTGGACGCTAGCATGTGTCCAATCTGTCGGACATAGGTCGGGGTGTCCCCGATCGACAAGTCCGGGAGACCGTCATGACGCTACCTGCGCGTGTCGAAGCAGCGCTGAAGGCCGCAATCGACAGGGCAGACACGCCCAGCGCACCTCCCGGATTGATCAAGGCGCTTCGCTACGCGGTTTTCCCGGGCGGAGCTCGCGTGCGCCCGATGCTGTGCCTGGCTGTCGCGCGCGCCTGCGGCGACGACCGTCCCGAGATATCGGACGCAACGGCAGCCGCCGTCGAGCTCCTTCACTGCGCGTCCCTGGTTCACGACGATCTTCCATGTTTTGACAATGCCGGCTTCCGTCGCGGTAAGGTATCGGTCCACGCGGCGCATGGCGAACCGCTTGCCTTGCTTGCAGGCGACGCGTTGATCGTGATGGCCTTTGAGCGTCTGGCCGTCGTTGGGGCAGCTGAACCTGGTCGGATCGCGCCATTGATCGAGGCAATCGCCCGGGGCGTTGGCGCCCCCGCCGGGATTACCGCAGGCCAGGCATGGGAAAGCGAGTCCGTCGCTCCGCTCGAAATCTATCACCAAGCAAAGACAGGCGCCCTGTTTGTGGCGGCGACGACGTCCGGGGCGATTGCTGCGGGGTCGGACGGAACGCCGTGGCGGTTCCTCGGGGAAACCCTCGGCGCCGCCTATCAGGTCGCTGACGATCTGATGGATGCGGTCCAGTCTGGGCTCTGCGACAAGCCGGTGGGCCAGGACGCCCTTTTGCAGCGTCCAAATGTGGTCGCCGAGCGCGGTGTCCAGGGCGCGCTTGCAAAACTGGACGATCTGGTGGAGCAGGCCGTAGCCTCGGTCCCCGACTGCGATGGTGCTCAGGAAATGCGTGATCTGGTGAGGATGACTGCGATGCGCCTTGCCCCCAAACAGCTGTCACGCAGTGCCGCGTAGGCGCCTGTGAGTAACTGGCGCGCGCGGTGGATCGCGTGGCGCAATGCACGCATCTCGGATCCGCGATTTCAGAGATTTGCCGCAGATTTCCCGCTCACCCGGGCTGTCGCCCACAGCCGCGCGCGAGGCCTGTTCGACGTGGTCGCTGGCTTCGTTTATTCGCAGGTCCTGACCGCCTGTATCGAACTCGACTTGCTCAACGCGCTCAAGGCCGGGCCGCGTGAGGTTGCCGATCTGGCGACCGCGCTGAACGTCCCGCCAAGCGAGATGGCGCGCCTGCTCCGCGCGGCATCGGCACTCGATCTCGTTGAGCCGATCGGAGAGCAGTACGCCCTCGGCGCTCAAGGCGCGGCGCTCCTTGGCAATTCGGGCCTGGCCGAGATGATCCGGCATCACGACAGGCTGTATGCCGACCTCCAGGATCCAGTGGCGCTCCTCAGGCGTGGCAGGGGCGAGCACCTCGCGGGCTATTGGCCGTACGCAACCGCTCAAGACCCGGAAAATACAGGAGAATTGGAAGTTTCTGCGTACTCAGCCCTGATGGCGGCGACGCAGCCCGCAGTCGCGGCCGACATCCTCGCCGCCTATCCGATGCGTGGCCACCGGACGATCATGGACGTCGGCGGCGGGCAGGGCGCCTTCCTGTCGGCCGTTGCCTCGCGTTGGTCGCATCTGAACCTCCACCTTTTCGATCTGCCCGCTGTTGTGGAGCGCGCCCGGAAGGTTCTCGCGCCGCTTGCTTCACGCACGACGTTCACCGGCGGCAGCTTCCTGTCGGATTCCCTTCCGCCCGGTGCAGACCTGATCACGCTCGTCCGGATCCTTCACGATCATGACGACGACGGCCTGAGGCAGATACTGTCGTCCGCACGCGCAGCCCTCGCTCCTGGCGGCCGGCTGTTGATCGCAGAGCCGATGTCAGACGCGCGGGGCACGAACCGCGTCGGCGACGCCTATTTCGGCCTGTACCTTCTGGCCATGGGGCGCGGACAGGCCAGAACGCCATCGCAGGTCGCGGGCTTCGTGGCGCAGAGTGGCTTTAGCCGCTCGCGAATGCTGCGCGTGCGAACGCCCGGGCTGCTTCGCGTGATGCTCGCCGAGCGATGATCTGCAGGCCTCCGAAGTGGCGGCGTTAGCGGCCTCCGGGTGATTCCGCCGGCCGGTCCCATTTCCAGCCCCGGGTTGGTCGGCGTTACCTTACGTCGTCCATCCCACACGCAAACTTTCGTCGACAAACCCAGCAAACACGACCGGTTACGCATCCCGAAAGTCGTCAGGAACAATTGACACCTTGAGGCGTCCACGTAAGCTTACACTGTGCCAGCGCGATGGAGTTGCGCGTGGCGCGGGTGGAAGTGGGAGACCCAATGCAGACTGTCGCTGTCGTCCTGGATGGTCCTCAACAGATCGCTGTGCGCAGCCTTGCGCTCAACGCTGTGCGAGACGACGACGTCGTGATCGATGTCTCGTGGAGCGGGATCAGCACCGGAACCGAGCGGTTGCTCTGGACCGGTCGGATGCCGCCATTTCCCGGCATGGGTTACCCGCTCGTGCCTGGCTATGAGTCAGTCGGCCGCGTGGTCGATGCCGGCGCCAAGGCGACCCATCGCATCGGCGAGAACGTCTTCATACCCGGGGCCACATGCTACAAGGATGCACGCGGCCTCTTCGGAGGCGCAGCGCGGACGCTGATCGCACCAGGCTCACGGGCGACCGCGGTCCCCGAAAACCTCGGCTCGCAAGCCGTCCTGATTGCGCTGGCGGCAACCGCTTATCACGCCCTCGATGGCGGCGCTCCGCCTGATCTGATTGTGGGTCATGGCGTACTCGGCCGCCTGCTCGCACGCATCACGGTCGCGATCGGAGCGCCAGCGCCGACCGTATGGGAAACAAATGCCCAGCGGCGTTCGGGCGGCGTTGGCTACGAAGTCCTGCACCCTGATGAAGACCCGCGGACCGACTACGCGACGATCTACGACGCCAGTGGCGCGGGCTCACAACTGGATTCCTTCGTGAAGCGGCTGGCGAAACGCGGCGAGATCGTCCTCGCCGGCTTCTATGAAGACCGCTTGTCATTCTCCTTCGTCCCGACATTCCTGCGCGAGGCGCGCTTCCGCGTCGCCGCCGAGTGGAAGCCGGAAGACCTGCGGGCGATCAGCGCGATGCTGCGGCTCGGCAGCCTGTCGCTGGACGATCTCGTCACGCACGAACAGACGCCCGAAAAAGCCGACGACGCCTACGCCACCGCGTTCACGGACAGCGCGTGCCTCAAAATGGTCCTCGATTGGAGACACTGCGCATGAGCGTGACGCTGCTGGACAATCGGGCTCTGCGCAGGGAAGCGGCCATCGAGCCGGATCCCGTGCCAACCGGCGAAGTCACGAAGGAAACGCAGATCATCGCCATCTACGGCAAGGGCGGCAGCGGCAAGAGCTTCGCGCTCGCCAACCTCAGCTACATGATGGCCCAGCAGGGCAAGCGCGTCCTGCTGATCGGTTGCGATCCCAAGTCGGACACCACCTCTCTGCTGTTCGGCGGCAAGGCCTGCCCAACCATCATCGAAACATCGTCGCGCAAGAAAGCGGCCGGTGACGAAGTGCGCATCGAGGACGTGTGCTTCCAGCGTGACGGCGTCTTCGCGATGGAGCTGGGCGGGCCTGAAGTTGGCCGGGGCTGCGGCGGACGCGGCATCATTCACGGTTTCGAACTGCTCGAGAAACTCGGCTTCCACGACTGGGGCTTCGACTACGTCCTGCTCGACTTCCTGGGGGATGTGGTCTGCGGCGGCTTCGGCCTGCCGATTGCGCGCGACATGTGCCAGAAGGTCATCGTCGTCGGCTCGAACGACCTGCAATCGCTCTACGTCGCCAACAATGTCTGCTCGGCGGTGGAATACTTCCGCAAGCTGGGCGGCAATGTCGGCGTCGCCGGCATGCTCATCAACAAGGATGACGGCACGGGCGAGGCGGCTGCCTTCGCCGCGTCTGTCGGCATCCCCGTCCTGTGCGCCATTCCGGCTGACGAGGACATCCGCCGCAAGTCTGCAAACTATCAGATCATCGGCACGCCCGGCGATCGCTGGGGCCCGATGTTCGAGGGCCTCGCCGCTAACGTCGCGACCGCGCCACCGGTGCGCCCGACGCCGCTGACGCAGGACCAGCTGCTCGGTCTCTTCAAGTCCGACCAGGTCGGTGGCGGCGTTGTCCTCAAGCCGGCCACCCAGGCCGACATGCGCGGCGCGACCTACGTCGAGAAGCCCACCCTCGAAGTCATCTATGACGCGGTATGATGCATGATTGACCGCGATCCCTCAGAAGCGCCAAACGACGCCCCCGGCTACGACGCCACCGACGTCGCCAGCGCCAGCGTTGCTGCTGAGGGCTCCGGCTGTCACGCAGGCGCCGAAGAACTTCACAAGGCCGCCGCCAGCGCCGGCAAGTCCGAAGTGCTGGAGCGTTACGCGAAGGACTATCCGAAAGGCCCGCACGACCAGCCGCAGAGCATGTGCCCCGCCTTCGGAAGCCTGCGCGTGGGCCTGCGCATGCGGCGCACGGCGACAATCCTGTCGGGCTCGGCCTGCTGCGTCTATGGCCTGACCTTCACGTCGCATTTCTATGGTGCGCGGCGCTCGGTCGGCTACGTGCCCTTCAACTCCGAAACGCTGGTGACCGGAAAGCTCTTCGAGGACATCCGCGAAGCGGTATTCAAGCTGGCTGACCCGGAACTCTACGACACCATCATCATCACCAATCTCTGCGTGCCGACCGCCTCAGGCGTTCCGCTTCAGTTGCTCCCCAAGGAGATCAACGGCGTCCGCATCATCGGTATCGACGTCCCGGGCTTCGGCGTGCCGACGCATGCCGAGGCGAAAGACGTCCTCGCCGGCGCCATGCTGAAATACGCACGCAACGAAGCAGAGCAGGGCCCGGTCGCCGCGCCGCGCGAACGCGCCTCAATGCCAACCGTCACGTTGCTCGGCGAAATGTTCCCGGCCGATCCCGTGGGCATCGGCATGATGCTGGCCCCCATGGGTCTCGCCGCCGGTCCCGTGGTCCCGACACGCGAATGGCGCGAGCTTTACAGCGCCCTCGATTGCGCCGTCGTCGCCGCCATCCATCCCTTCTACACCGCCTCTGTCCGCGAGTTCGAAGCGGCTGGCCGCAAGGTCATTGGCTCCGCGCCTGTCGGGCGTGATGGCACGGCCGCCTGGCTCGACGCCATCGGCGCGGCCTGCGGCGTGGCGCAGGAGAAGATCGACACCGCCAAGAACAAGATCCTGCCCGCCATCACGGGCGCACTCGCCGGGTCGCCGATCAAAGGCCGGGTGACGGTCTCCGGCTATGAAGGGTCCGAGCTTCTCGTCGCGCGCCTGCTGATCGAGAGCGGCGCGGACGTGCCCTATGTCGGCACGGCTTGCCCCCGCACGCCATGGTCCGAGCCCGATCGCGAGTGGCTAGAGTCCAAAGGCGTCCGCATCCAGTACCGCGCCTCGCTGGAACAGGACATTGCGGCGATCCACGAGTTCGGACCCGATCTTGCGATCGGCACGACGCCGGTGGTCCAGCATGCCAAGGAGCGGTCGATCCCATCTCTCTACTTCACCAACCTCATTTCCGCCCGTCCCCTCATGGGCCCCGCCGGCGCGGGCTCCCTGGCGACGGTCGTGAACGCAGCGCTCGCAAACAAGGGGCGCTTCGACCGCATGACGGAGTTTTTCGAAGGCGTCGGAACCGGTCACGCCGCTGGCGTCTGGGAAGACACCCCGCAGGATCGCCCCGAGTTCAAGGCGCGCTACGCCAAGACGATGGCTGCCTCGCGTGCGGCTGAAGAGGCGGTGGGCACATGACGCTCATCTTCGATCATGATCGCGCCGGCGGCTACTGGGGCGCCGTCTACGCCTTCACCGCGGTGAAGGGGCTGCAGGTCATCATCGATGGACCGGTGGGTTGCGAGAACCTGCCAGTCACGTCGGTGCTCCACTACACGGACGGCTTGCCGCCACACGAGCTTCCGATCGTCGTGACGGGTCTGGGCGAGGAAGAACTAGGGAAGACCGGCACCGAAGGCGCAATGAAGCGCGCCTGGAAGACGCTGGATCGCGATCTGCCTGCAGTCGTCGTGACCGGATCGATCTCAGAGATGATCGGTGGGGGCGTGACGCCTGAGGGCACCAACATTCAGCGCTTCCTGCCGCGCACGATCGACGAGGATCAATGGCAGAGCGCGAACCGCGCGCTCACCTGGCTGTGGACGCAGTTCGGGACGAAGAAGGTGCCCAAGCTGAAGCCGCGCAAGGAGGGCGAGAAGCCCAAGGTCAACATCATCGGCCCGATGTATGGCATGTTCAACCTGCCGTCCGACCTCGCCGAAATCCGCCGCCTGATCGAAGGCATTGGCGCGCAAGTGAACTTGGTCTTTCCGCTCGGCAGCCACCTGGCCGACGTCAAGCTGCTGCCGCTCGCCGAAGTGAATGTGTGCATGTACCGCGAGTTCGGCCGGCAGCTATGCGAGACGCTGGAGCGGCCCTATCTCCAGGCGCCAATCGGGCTGGAATCGACAACACTCTTCCTCCGCAAGCTCGGTGAACTCACCGGCCTTGACCCTGAGCCCTTCATAACCCGCGAGAAACACACGACGATCAAGCCGGTCTGGGATCTCTGGCGCTCCGTAACGCAGGACTTCTTCGGTACGGCCAGCTTCGCCATTGTCGCGAACGAAACCTACGCCCGCGGCGTGCGCAATTTCCTGGAGAACGACCTCGGCCTGCCGTGCACCTTCTCCTTCTCGCGCACCGCCGGGATCAAGCCCGACAACGTCGCGGTGCGCGAGGCCATACGCACGAAGCCGCCCCTCGTAATGTTCGGCAGCGTCAATGAGCGGATGTACATGGCCGAGCTCGGCTCGCGCGCTTGCTACATCCCGGCGTCCTTCCCCGGCGCCGTCATCCGCCGCCACACCGGCACGCCGTTCATGGGCTATGCTGGCGCGACCTACCTGGTGCAGGAAGTCTGCAATGCGCTGTTCGATGCGCTCTTCCATATCCTTCCACTCGCCGGTCAGATGGACAAGATCGAGGCGACGCCGGCGCGCTCGCACGTAGAAGTTGCGTGGGACAACGATGCCAAGGCGGCGTTCGACAAGATCATCGACGCGCAACCGGTTCTGGTCCGCATTTCCGCGGCCAAGCGACTGCGCGATGCGGCCGAACGCATCGCACGTGCGGATGGCGCAGACCGTGTGACGTCTGCGCGCCTCGCGCGGGCGGGCGCGACGATATTCGAAGGGGCGCCCGCATGAGGCGCTCGCACCTTCAGACGAGCACAGCCTGGGCGCCTGGCGCCTCTGGTCATCAGATTGGATCTGGCCTTGCCGTGCCAGGTAACTCGTCGTGCTGGCAACAGTACGGCAGACCCAGCGCCACTTCGGTGGTTCTGGCTTTTCGGCA
>CAIKXW010000056.1 GCA_903831485.1 uncultured Alphaproteobacteria bacterium
GCAGTCTCCACCGTGCCATGGCCGGAGATCACCACCACCGGCAGGAACGGGTCCATCTCCTTCAGGATCGAAAGGATACCGAGCCCATCAAGCTCCGACCCCTTCAGCCAGACATCCAGCACCACCAGCCGCGGCGCCCGCGCGCGCACGGCCGCAAGCGTGTCGGCGGAATTGCCCGCCGTTCGCACGATATACCCCTCGTCTTGCAGGATACCGCCCACAAGCTCGCGGATATCGGCTTCGTCGTCCACGACCAGAATCTCAGCAGACATTAAGCTACTCCTCCGCCGGACAGGGCCATGGATTCTTCAACCGGCCCAGACTCTTGAACAGGATTGGGTTGCATTGGCATGCGGATGTCGACCCGCGCACCATTGGCGGCCAGCTCGTTGTCACCGAGCCAGATGCGTCCGCCATGATCTTCGACAATGCGCGTCACAATGGCCAGACCAAGGCCGACGCCATTCTTACGCGTCGTGACATACGGCTCCAGCAGCCGTTCACGATCCGCCACCGGGAACCCCGGCCCGTTGTCGCGGATCGTCAACTGCACCTCGTCCGCATCGGTAAACACATCGATCGCAACCGAGCCCTTGCTCAGCCCGCCCCCTTCGATCTGACGCTCCGCCGCCTCGGCCGCGTTCTTCACGATGTTTGTAAGCGCCTGCGCCAGCATCCGCTCGTCGCCCAGCACCTCGACCGGATGCGGCGGCGCCGTCACGGTGACGGTAATCGACGGCGTCGACATGCGCTGGGCGAACGCCACCGACTCGACCATGTCGACCAGCCCGAACTTCCCGAATGTCGGCTTTGGCATCCGCGCAAAGCCCGAAAACTCCTCGACCATCCTCCCGATGTCAGCCACCTGCCGCGTGATCGTGTCCGTGCACCGCTCGAACGTCTCGCGGTCCGTCGTGATCTGGCTGGCGAACCGCCGCTTCAGGCGCTCCGCCGAAAGCTGGATCGGGGTCAGCGGGTTGCGGATTTCATGCGCAATCCGCCGCGCCACATCGCGCCACGCCGCCTGGCGCTGTCCCATAACAAGCCGCGTGGTGTCGTGGAAGGTGATGACAGCTCCTGCTCCGTCGGCCTCGGGCGCTACGCGCACTTGAAGGTGAAGTGTGCCGTTTTCCGACGATCGCTTGAAACTCGTATCGACGGACTGCCCGGTCTCGATTGCCCGCCGCGCAGCTGAAACAAATTCCGGCGCGATCTTCGCCAGCGGTGTCTCGCTGCCCGGACGGTGAACAAAACTGAGAAGCGACTGCGCAGATGCGTTCGCAATCGTCACATGTAGATCGCCATCAATCCGGATTACTCCGGCCTCGACGCCCGACAGCACAGCCTCGATGAAGGCCGAGCGCGTCTCCGCATCGATCCTCGCCCTGTCGAGCGCGCTCGTCTGCCGCGCCTGCCTGTCCGTCATCTCGTTGAACGCATCCGCCAGGTCCGCAATCTCGTCGCGCACCTGCGGCCGCAGCAGCCGCACCGACAGATCGCCATCGCGCACGGCCCGCGCCGCCCCGGCGAGCGCGCCGATCGGCATTGCGATCCGCGCCGCCGCCGTCATTCCCAGCCACGCCGTGCCCAGCAGCATCAGCGCCGCCGCCTCGACATAGCTCAGCACCAGCACCGTGCTCAGCACCTGCCGCCGCGCCTGCGCCTCCTCGAAGGCCTTCAGTGATGCATCGGCTTGCTGAAAGCGTTCGTTCACCTGGGGCGGAATCGACCGCGCCATCTGGACATAAACGTTGTCGAATATCGGCGCCTTGAAGAATACGCGTATGGCGCCGTCCGCATCTTCGCGGACATTGATCTCATTCACATTCGCTGCGTCCCAGTCCTTCTGCGTTGGCTTCACTGAAGGTGGCGCTTCGTTGGGATCGGCCAGCGCAGGCAAATGCGGGGCTCCGGCGCTATCCAGAAGTTCGACCCGGCTGAACAACCCCCGCGCAGAACTGCGCCTCTGGAGATATTCAGCCAGAGCGTTGATCGGCGGCTGCGAGCCGTCCGCGGGCGGCGCCGAGGCTGCGATGTCGCTGTAGATGCTGGTGGCCTCACGCTCCACCTCGTTGCGGAGATCGTCCATCGCCGCACGGGCGGCTTCCTTGCCGCCCTGCACGATGTTGGTGACCGGCCGGCTGAACCACCCGTCGACCGAACGGTTGATCGCCACCGCCAGAAATCCGGCCACAAGAATGGTCGGGATTGCCGCCGTCAGCGAGAACAGGAAGATGATCCGCAGGCGCAGCCGCGCGCCGCCATTCGTCTCGCGGTTCTCGCGCACTAGCGAGTAGACCCGCACGCCCAGTACCGTAGCGACGCCCGCGATCAGCACGAGGTTGGCGATTAGCAGCCAAAACAACCCCGGCTGCCCCGCAGCGCTCGGGCTCGTGTCGGTGACAGCGAGGTAGGTGGCCCCGGCAGCGATGACGACGGACAGGCCGAACAACAGCCTGAACATGTTCGAGGTAGCCCGGCCGAGCCGTATCCTCGCATCTTTCGCTGCGGTTGCCGTGTCTGGCATCAACTCTACCCAAAGGCCAAGCTGATCGACCGCCCCTCCACGAATCCCGGGACGATTATTCAGCCAGGCTTACAATCACCTCGTGCGCCTGCCGCCGTCTCTGGCTTGTGCGGCGGCTGGGCAACACAGTGTGGCAAGTAAACCACACCCTGATGCGCCGGAGCAACAGGAATCCCTGACACTGGCTGCTTTATGACGGGATATTCGCGTTCGGGGCGATCTCAGTCGCCCTCGGCAACCCCCAGCCCATTGATTTTGGACCGCAGCGTATTGCGATTGAGACCGAGAAGCGCCGCCGCTCGAACCTTGTTTCCGTTAGTTGCTGCTAGCGCTAGCTTGATCAGCGGACGCTCCACCTGCTCGATCACCGTCTGGTAAATGTGCCCGCCATCCGGATCCTTGTCTGGATCAGCCGACAGCGCCGAGATGAAGTGCCGCGAGAGGAGAGCTTCTATCTCCTGCTCGAACTCCCGCTCCCCAGCCACCGTCCGCGTGTTCGAGCGCAGCTCACGCTCTACCTCGCGCGCAGAGATCACAGGCTCGGGGCTCAGCGCCGACAGGCGGCGGATCACATTCTCCAGCTCGCGTACGTTTCCGGGCCAGTCATACGCCACCAGCAGGTCATAGGCGCTCTTGTCGAGCTGCTTCTCCGGCAGCCCCTCCTTCTTCGCCCGCACGAGGAAGGCCGATGCAAGATCCGGAATGTCTTCCTTCCGCTCCCGGAGCGGCGGCAATTGCAGCGAGACCACGTTCAGACGATAATAGAGATCTTCGCGGAACATGCCCTGATCGACGAGGGCGCGAAGGTCATGCTTCGTCGACGCCACGATCCGCACATCAAGATCGTCGCCCGACGTCGCAAACCGTCCATCCTGCAGAAACCGCACCAGCCGCGTCTGCGCCTCAAGCGGCATGTCGCCGACCTCGTCGAGGAACAGCGTTCCGCCGTCCGCCTCACTCACCTTGCCGCGCCGCTTTCCATTGCTGTCGCGCCCGCCGCCAAACAGTTCGTCCTCGACCTGGTCGCGCTGGAGCGCCGCAAGACTCACCGCAACGAACGGCCCTGTCTTGCGCTTCCCCAGCTGGTGGATCGCACGCGCCGCAAGATCCTTGCCCGTCCCGCTCTCGCCCTCGATCAGCACAGTCAGATCATTGTTCATGATCCGCGCAATCACGCGATACACCGACTGCATCGGTTTCGACCGGCCGATCAGCGGCAGCGCCTCATCCTTCTCGGCGCGGCGGCCCGTAGGCTCCTGCCCGCGCGTCGGCTTCTTCTGCAACGCACGGCGCACCGTCTCCGCAAGCTTGTCGATGTCGAACGGCTTGGGCAGGTAGTCGTAAGCGCCATGGTCCGACGCCATCGCCGCGGTCAGCACGGTGGACTGCGCAGAGATCACGATGATCGGCAACTCCGGCCGTGTCCGCCGGATCTGCGGCAGCAGGTCGAAGATCGATTCATCCGGCATGTAGACGTCGGTGATCAGCAGGTCGCCCTCGCCCGCCTGGATCCAGCGCCACAGCGCCGACATCGTGTTGGTTGCCCTAACGTGATAGCCCTCCTGCGCCAGCGTCTGGCTGATGACGAGCCTGACGCTTGCATCATCATCCGCGACCAGGATTGTCGGACCGCTCATTTGGCCGCTCCTTTTTGGCGCGCTATCGGAAAGAGCAGGCGCAGGGAGGCGCCGCTCACGCTGTTGTCGAGAACGACAAAGCCACCGTGCGCTTGCATGATCTCGGCGACGACTGCGAGACCGATGCCCGCGCCGCCCGCCTTGGTTGTGAAGAAGGGTTCGAACACGCGGGGCACCGTCGTCTCAGGCACGCCCGGCCCGTTGTCCGTCACTGATATCTCAAGGGCGCCACGCGCCCGCGGCCCATCGCGCCCCGCGAACCGGAAACCTGCGCGATACCGCGTCGAGATCGCAACCCGCGCCCGGCGCGAAGGCGTGCTCGCCGCCTCGACCGCATTCTTCACGAGGTTCAGCGCTGCTTCGTGCAGGTGATCCGGATCAACTTCGATCTCGGGCAACGAAGGGTCGTATTGCAGGTCGAAACGCGTGGTTGCGCCAAAGCTCGCCTTGGCCAGGTCGATCACGCTGTCCAGCACGATGTGGACGTTGGTGATCCGCGCCCGCGGCGAGAAGAATGTCTCGAACGCCGTGAATCGGTCCACGATCCGCGTGATGCGCCCGCCCTCATCCCTGATCAATGTCAGCAGCGCCTTCTGGTCGTCCCGCGCCTGCCGCGCCAGCAGCTGCGCTGCTCCGACAATCCCCGCCAGCGGGTTCTTCACCTCATGGCCCAGCATCCGGGCGATCTGCGCAAATGCATTCACTTCGGCGTTCTTGGACTCGTCCTGCACCTGCCGGATCGGCATCAGCGTCAGCACCAGCCCGCCATCATCGCCATCGGGGGACGCCGTCACGTCCATGTCGACCGGCGTGATGTGCGAGCTGGCGATGCGGATCGAACGCGCCGACATCACCCCGCCCTCGCGCCGGGCCCGCGTGATGAAATCCATCAGGGGCGAGTCTTCCGGCAGCAATTCCGTCAGCGGTCTCCCGCGCACCAGCGCCGACGAACGCTGCAGCAATGTCTCAGCCGCCGGGTTGACGAAGCTCACCGTTTCGCGCCGCGTCAGCCCGATGACCGCGAAGGGCATCGCATCAAGCACACGCAGCGCCAGCGCCGATCCGTCTTGCGTCACCGTCATGCCGCTATCCTCATGCCGGACAACGCTTGCGCTAGTCCGTCCTGCAACGCCGCCTGATCATCCAGCCTGCACAGCGCCACGCGCTGCTCCGCCATAGGCGGAAGGCCGTGATCCTCGCACCACGCATCCACGAACGCCGCGACATGTTTACGGACCACGCGAATGCCCAGTCGCTCGCCATACAGCGCGACCGACGCCTCGATCTGCGCCTGCATCGACGCCAGCTTCTGCTCCGGCGTCGGCGGCGCATACGGCGTGCCGAACAGCGCGTGCGAAATCTCCGCCAGGCGCCACGGCCGCCCCGTTGCGCCGCGCCCGATCATCACACCTGTCGCGCCCGACTGCCTCAGCGCCTCGGCGCCCGAGCGCGCATCAACAATGTCCCCATTGGCGATCACCGGCAGGCGGATGCTCTCGACCACCGCCGCGATCCGGGCCCAGTTCGCGTGACCATCATAGAATTGCTGACGCGTGCGCCCGTGCACCGTAACCATCCGCGCGCCCTCGCCCTCGGCGATGCGCGCGATCTCCGGCGCGTTGAGAGATGACTCATCCCACCCCAGCCGCATCTTCACGGTGACCGGACGCTTTGTGCCCGCCACCGTCCCGGCGATCAGCTTCCGGGCCAGCTCCGGCTCGCGCATCAGCGCACAGCCCGATTGTCCGCCCGTGACCTTTTTCGCGGGGCAGCCCATGTTGATGTCGATGATGTCCGCACCCGCGGATTCGCTCAGCTCGGCGCCGATCCGCATCCACTCTGGATCACGCCCTGCGAGCTGTATGATGAAGGGACCCGATCCATTGTGCGGCGCAGCACGGCGAACGAAGTCGACATGCTCGCGCGCAAGTTCCGCGCCCGCCACCATCTCCGTGACAACCGCCGGCGCACCGAACCGGTCCGCCTCAGTCCGCGCCGGTGCATCCGTGACGCCTGACATCGGCGCCAGGAATACCGGCGCAGCTATCTGGACATCGCCTACGCTGAACACGAAACAGTCTCCAAGGACGATCGCAAATTGCCTAATTGTTAGGCACTTCGAACGCAATACTTAGAGCGCTTCCACGCAAAGGCGTCAAGAATGCACAATCAAGAGGCGCATTTGGCCCCAAGAGCGGCTGCGATCATCGTTGCGGCGGGTTCCGGCTCGCGTCTTGGCGGCGCACAGCCCAAGCAGTTCCAGCAGCTTTCCGGCAAGCCCATGCTCGTCTGGAGCGTCAATGCCATGCTGCGCTGCAATAAAATTGCTGCCATCACTGTGGTCGTTCCGGTTGAGCAACAGCACCGCGTGCGGGCCATGCTGCCCCACGGCTGGAATATCCACGTTGTCGCAGGCGGCGCGACCCGCACCGATTCCGTCCGCGCCGGCCTCGACGTGCTCGCACCCATCGACCCGGATCATGTCCTGATCCACGACGCCGCCCGCCCCGGCCTGACCCTCGACGTGATCGAAGAGCTCCTGGCCGCCCTGAACGACGCCGACGCCGCCTGCCCCGCCCTGCCCGTCGCCGACGCGCTCAAGCGCGCCGACACGCTGCAGACTATCGACCGCGACGGCCTCGTCCGGGTCCAGACCCCGCAGGCCTTCCGCTGGGAGGCGATCACCCGCGCCTACGCCTCGGCCCCGGCCAGCGCCGTCGATGACCTCGCCCTGCTGGAAGGCACCGGCGCAAAGATCACGCTGACGCCCGGTCGTCAGGCGCTTATGAAGGTCACCTATCCGGAGGACTTCGCCCTGGCCGAGAAGCTCATTGGCTCACCCACGCTCCGTGTCGGAACAGGCTTCGACGTCCACGGCTTCGAACCCGGCGACGCCGTCATCCTGTGCGGGGTACGCATCCCGCACACCAAAAAGCTGGAAGGCCATTCCGACGCCGACGCCGCATGGCACGCCCTTACCGACGCCATCCTCGGCGCGCTGGCCCTCGGCGACATCGGCGACCACTTCCCGCCCTCCGACCCGCAATGGAAAGGCGCAGCCTCGATCAAATTCCTCCAGCACGCTGTGAAGCTTGCGAACGACCGCGGCTACCAAATCGCCAACGCCGACATCACGATTCTCGCCGAGCGCCCGAAGATCGCCCCCCACCGCGAAGCGATGCGCCACGCCACCGCCGAGGCAATGGGCCTGTCATTGGACGCGGTCAGCGTTAAAGCTACCACGACAGAGAAGCTCGGCTTCGTCGGCCGTGAGGAAGGCATCGCGGCACAGGCGAGCGTGTTGCTGAGCCGATAAGGGACTTGCTCGGCGCCGTAAGACGAGGATGACTCTCTTCGAATTTGTTGCCGTAATGATCTCAATGATCCTAGCGATAAGCTTGGGTCACTTGCTCGACGGACTTTGCTGGCTTCTCAAATCCCGACATCGAGTCCTCTGGCATCTGCCGCATTCGCTGTGGGTTGGCGGACTCTTGCTCGCGTTGGTCAATCACTGGTGGGCAGCCTTTGACCTTAGCAGTCTCAACTGGAACTAAGCATCGTTTCTCTATGTCTTGACCGCCCCTGTAATTCTCGGACTCGCGGTGGGGGTGATTGCACCCGACCGCCCAGACACGGGGCAGATAGACCTGACTGAGCAGTTCGCGCGCGCGAGAAAGCCGTTCGCCCTAGCCATGTTCGTCTATCTGCTGGCGATGTGGTTCGACGGCCCCTTGTTTGCCGGTCAACCTGTGTTCGGACTAATCGGCCTGTTGCACATTCCGGGCATAGTCGCAGCCGTCATCGCCTTTTGGAGTAAAGGCCGCATCGCCAACGTCGTGGCCGGCGGGCTGATCGTTCTCATCGTGCTTGCGATCATCGGCGTTCGGCTGTCAGCAGCTGTCTCCTGAGATGGGCAGCGACAGCAACCAGCGGCGAGGCTACCATTGCTGACCTGGAGCCCACCATGTTCGACGACCAACTCCTTATGCTCGCCCGCCTCACCCTCGACGAGGCGCAGCAAAAGCGACTGAAGATCGCTACAGCGGAAAGCTGCACCGGCGGCCTCATTGCAGGCCTTCTCACCGAAATCCCCGGCTCGTCCGCCACGGTCGAACGCGGCTTCATCGTCTATTCCAACCGCGCCAAGGAAGAGATGCTGAACGTCCCCGGCGATCTCATCGCCGACGCCGGCGCGGTATCAGAACCTGTCGCGCGCATGATGGCTGAAGGCGCGCTCGAACAGTCCCGCGCCAATCTCGCCGTCGCTGTCACCGGCGTCGCTGGCCCGGGCGGCGGCACACCGCTCAAGCCCGTCGGCCTCGTCCACCTCGCCGTCGCCCGCGAAAACAAGCCGATCTTCCATCAGGCCATGCGGTATGGCGATATCGGCCGCGAGCGCATCCGTCGCGAAACCATCGCGACGGCGCTCGAGATGCTGCGGAAGATGATGGCGTGAGTTAGCGGCAATCGGCCGCGTCAAACTGGTCCGCCTCGGTCACCCGCCCATTGTATGACGTGAATCCGACGCAACGTCCGCGGCGACCGGTATCATTGTAGAACAAATCCCACTGCTGCCCACGATCGCGAAAACTGCCGGCGCCCCGGAAGCCCGCATTCGCCAGCGCGCGCTTGGCTTGATCCACACTCAACCCCGGCAGACCGCGCGCATCGATACGCCCGCTGCCGGGAATCCCGAACCCTTCGCACTCACTGCCGCGGAACGACCGCACATTCGTGATCCGTCCATTGTATGAGGTGAAGCCGATGCACTCGCGCCCACGGCGGCTCTGCCAAAGGCCCCATTGCTTGCCGTCGATCCGCACATTGCGCGTGTTGATGTAGTCATACTCGCGCAGGTTGCGCTGGGCGTCGCCCACGTGCAGGCCGCGCAGGTCTTCCTCATCGATGCCGCGGCGCCCGCCGCTCACCAGCCCGCATTCGCTTTCCGCGAAGCCGCGCACATCGGTGACGCGGCCATTGTACGACGTGAAGCCGACGCACGGATTGCGCGAACCGGCATTCGACCAGAGGTCATACTGCCGTCCATCCAGCCTGATGCTGCGATAGGCGCGATAACCGTCATTCGCCAGCGAGCGCTTCATCTGATCAACGCTCTGCCCGCTCTGGTAGGACGCGCCGCCCCAGCCGCCAAAGTCGCGGTCGTTGCCGCGCTGCGCGGAAGCGGGAGCAACTGCGGCAAGCGCGACTGCGGCGAGGATGGTCGAGGCGATCAGCTTTTTCAC
>CAIKXW010000057.1 GCA_903831485.1 uncultured Alphaproteobacteria bacterium
ATGGTGGTTTCGGCGGGCGAGCTGACCGTGCTGGTCGACCGCGACGGGATCGTGAAGTTCCTTGAGTTCCTGCGCGAGGACAGCCAGTGCCGGTTCGAGACGCTGGTGGACCTGTGCGGCGCTGACTATCCCACGGACCCGGAGCGATTCGAGATCGTATACCACCTGCTGTCGATGCGGCTAAACCAGCGCATCCGCTTGAAGGTGCGCACGGACGAGGCGACGCCTGTACCCAGCGCGACTGCGGTTTTTCCTGTCGCCAACTGGTATGAGCGCGAGACATTCGACATGTATGGCGTGATCTTCTCGGGTCACCCGGACCTGCGCCGCATCCTCACCGACTATGGGTTCGAGGGTTACCCGCTGCGCAAGGACTTCCCGCTCTCCGGTCGCGTGCAGGTTCGCTACGACGAGGCGCAGAAGCGCGTGATCAATGAGCCGGTGAAGCTGGTTCAGGAATACCGGAACTTTGACTTCCTGAGCCCCTGGGAGGGCATGCAGGCCGTGATCCCGGGCGATGAGAAAGTGGGAGGCCAGAAATAGTCATGGCTGACCAGCAGCACATCGATCGCTCCAAGTCGTCGGTCATCGAAGATATGGACGACCGGAAGTTCACGATCAATTTCGGGCCTCAGCATCCGGCGGCGCACGGCGTGTTGCGCCTCGTGCTGGATCTTGATGGCGAGATCGTTGATCGGGTCGATCCGCATATCGGGCTGCTGCATCGCGGCACCGAGAAACTCATCGAGTACAAGACGTTCCTTCAGGCGCTGCCCTATTTCGACCGGCTCGACTATGTCGCGCCGATGAACCAGGAGCATGCCTACTGCCTCGCCATCGAGAAGCTGGCGGGCATCGAGGTTCCGCGCCGGGCGAGTTTCATCCGCGTGATCTATTCGGAAATCGGCCGGCTGCTCTCGCACATTCTGAACGTGACGACGCAGGCGCTGGACGTCGGCGCGCTGACGCCGCCGCTGTGGGGCTTCGAAGAGCGCGAAAAGCTGATGGTGTTCTACGAGCGAGCGTCCGGATCGCGGATGCACGCGGCGTATTTCCGGCCGGGCGGCGTTCACCAGGACCTGCCGCCGGAGCTGGTGGAGGACATCCACAAATTCTGTGATCCGTTCCTGAAGTTTATGGACGATCTCGAGACGCTGGTCACCGAGAACCGCATCTTCAAGCAGCGCAACGTCGATATCGGCGTCGTGTCGGTCGAGGACGCACTGCAGTGGGGCTTCTCCGGCGTGATGGTGCGCGGGTCCGGCCTGGCCTGGGACCTGCGTCGCGCCGAGCCATATGAAGTCTACTCCGAACTTGATTTCAAGATTCCCGTCGGCAAGAACGGCGATTGCTGGGACCGCTATCTCTGCCGCATCGAGGAGATGCGCGAGAGCATCAGGATCATCAAGCAGTGCATCGAGAAGATGCCGGTCGGCCCCGTGCTGCCCGAGTTCTCCAAGTATGCGCCGCCGCGGCGCGCCGAGATGAAGACGTCGATGGAAGCGCTGATCCATCACTTCAAGCTGTATACCGAGGGCTTCCACGTGCCTGCGGGCGAAGTCTATGCGTGCGTCGAGGCGCCGAAGGGCGAGTTCGGAGTCTATCTGGTGACCGATGGCGGCAACCGTCCGTACCGCCTGAAGATCAAGGCGCCGGGCTATGCCCATCTGCATGCGATGGACCATCTGTGCCGCGGCCACATGCTGGCGGACGTGTCGGCTGTGCTGGGTTCGCTCGACATCGTGTTCGGGGAGGTCGACCGATGAGCCACCGGCGTTTTCATGACCCCTCACACCATGCGCCGTTCGCGTTCTCGAAAGAGACCGACGAGCAGATCACGTGGTGGGAACAGAAATACCCGTCCGAGCGGCGCGCATCGGCCGTGATCCCGGCGTTGTGGATTACACAGAAGCAGAATGCGGGTTGGCTGTCAGAGCCTGCGCTGCGGGCGGTCGCGGACCGGCTGGGGATGAACTACATCCGCGTCTACGAGGTTGCGACGTTCTACACGATGTTCAACCTCGAGCCCGTGGGCAAGTATCACTTTCAGGTCTGCGGCACGACCCCGTGCATGCTGCGCGGGGCTGAGCGGCTGAAGGATTTCTGCGAGCGCAAGATCGGGCCGAAGGGCCATGTGTCGGGGAGCGGCAAATTCTCGTGGGTTGAGGTGGAGTGCCTCGGCGCGTGCGTGAACGCGCCGATGATCCAGATCAACGACTACTACTACGAAGACCTGACGATCGAGACGCTGGAAAAGATCATCGATGATTTCGCGGCAGGCAGGGAGCCGGCGCCGGGGACGTATGTGAAGCGGCAGACGAGCGCGCCCGAGGGGCCGGCGACGTCGCTGACGGATGACACACTGTTTGATGGATCGCGCGCTAAGCCGCTGGCGGCCATTCCGAATGCTCCGAAGCCGCCAGAGCCGGCGCAGACATGAGGGGCGCGATGACGGACTACATACCCAGCAAGGCGATGAAGGCGGAGCTGCTGCGGGCCGGCATCCTGGAGATGCTGTGCTTTGTGGCGGGCCTGCTGGCGTGGGCGCTGACGGGCAGCTGGGTGTGGATCGCAGCGGGCGTTCTCGCCGGGCTCGGCTTCAGCCTTCCCGCGATCATCAAACTTGTGCGGGAAGCCAGGGAGCAAGACCGTGCTTCTTGATAAGGATCGTATCTTCACCAACCTGTACGGGCGCCATGACTGGCGGCTGGAAGAGGCCAGGAAGCGTGGCGCGTGGAATTCCACGAAGGAGCTGATGCAGTTCGGCCCGGAGTGGATCTGCGATCAGATCAAGGCGTCCGGCTTGCGTGGGCGCGGCGGCGCGGGATTCCCGACCGGCCTCAAATGGACCTTCATGCCGAAGGTCGTGAAGGACCGTCCGCACTATCTCGTCGTCAACGCGGATGAATCCGAACCGGGCACCTGCAAGGACCGGGACATCATGCGCCACGATCCGCACCTGCTGATCGAGGGCTGCCTGATCGCGTCTTTCGCGATGCGTGCGAAGGCCTGCTACATCTACCTGCGCGGGGAATACATTTACGAGCGCGAGGTCCTCGAGAAGGCGATCGCGGAAGCTTACGCTGCGGGTCTTGTCGGCAAGAATGCCTGCGGGTCGGGCTATGATTTCGACATCTACGCGCACCATGGCGCGGGCGCTTACATCTGCGGCGAAGAGACGGCGCTGCTGGAGAGCCTTGAGGGCAAGAAGGGCCAGCCGCGGCTGAAGCCGCCTTTCCCGGCGAATGCGGGTCTCTATGGCTGCCCCACAACGGTGAACAATGTGGAGTCTATTGCGGTGGCCCCGACGATCCTGCGGCGTGGCGCGGGATGGTTCGCGGGCTTCGGACGGCCGAACAACACCGGCACCAAAGTCTTCTGCATCTCCGGCCATGTCGAGCGGCCATGCAATGTCGAAGAAGAGATGTCGATCCCGCTTCGGACGCTGATCGAAGAGCATTGCGGCGGCGTGCGCGGCGGCTGGGGCAACCTGAAAGCGATCATTCCGGGCGGATCGTCTGTCCCGATGATCCCGAAGGAAATCTGCGACACCGTGCTGATGGATTTCGACGCGCTGCGCGATGTGAAGTCGGGCCTCGGCACGGCGGCCGTTATCGTGATGGACAAGTCGACGGACCTCGTTCGGGCGATTGCGCGCATCGCCTACTTCTACAAGCACGAGAGCTGTGGCCAGTGCACGCCGTGCCGCGAAGGTACGGGCTGGATGTGGCGCGTGCTGGAGCGGATGGTGAAGGGCGAGGCGGAAACGTCGGAGATCGACACGCTGCTGGATGTGGCGTCCCAGGTTGAGGGTCACACGATCTGCGCGCTGGGCGATGCCGCTGCGTGGCCGATCCAGGGCTTGATCCGTCATTTCCGACAGGAAATCGAAGACCGCATCACCAATTATCGTCAGGGCCGGCCGCATGTGCAGGGCGTGACGCTGACGGCGGCGGAGTGAGGGCATGACCGACACCGTCAAACTGCTGGTCGATGGCGTCGAAGTGGATGCGCCGAAGACGTATACGCTGCTGCAGGCGTGCGAGCTGGCGGGCGCGGAGATTCCGCGCTTCTGCTATCACGAGCGGCTGTCGATCGCCGGCAATTGCCGGATGTGCCTGGTCGACTGGGTCGGGGCGCCGAAGCCGATCGCGTCATGCGCGCAGACGGTGGGCGACATGGCGCCCAAGAAGGACGGCACGCCGCACGAGATTTCGACCAGGTCGCCACGCGCCATCAAGGCGCGCAATGGCGTGATGGAATTCCTGCTGATCAATCACCCGTTGGATTGCCCGATCTGCGACCAGGGCGGCGAGTGCGACCTGCAGGACCAGGCGATGGGCTATGGCCGCGCCGCCTCGCGTTATTCCGAGAACAAGCGCGCGGTCGACGACAAGTATATGGGTCCGCTGGTCAAGACGATCATGACGCGGTGCATCCAGTGCACGCGTTGCGTTCGCTTTGCATCGGAAGTAGCGGGCGTGGACGAGATCGGTCTCGCCAATCGCGGCGAGGATGCCGAGATCACGACCTATCTCGAGAAGTCGCTGACATCCGAGCTGTCGGGCAATGTGATCGACTTGTGCCCGGTGGGCGCGCTGACGTCGAAACCGTATGCGTTCAATGCGCGTCCGTGGGAGCTGCGCAAGACCGAGAGCATCGACGTGATGGATGCGCTCGGGTCTGCGATCCGTGTGGATGCGCGTGGGCCGACCGTGATGCGAATTCTTCCGCGCATCAATGAAGAGGTCAACGAGGAGTGGATCTCGGACAAGACGCGCTTCGTGTGGGACGGCCTTGGCCGCCAGCGGCTCGACAAGCCTTATGTGCGCGAGAACGGCGCGCTGAAGGCCGCGACCTGGGACGAGGCGCTCCGCGCGGCTGCCGTGATGATGCAGGCGCCTGCGGATCAGATCGGCGTTATCGCCGGCGATCTGGCGGACGCCGAGAGCATGAAGGCGACGCTTGATCTGGCGAATTCGCTCGGCGTCAAGTCGATCGACTGCCGGCAGGATGGCGTGAAGCTTGGGCTTGCGGCCGACGGGTCGAAGCTGCCGCGCGAGAGCTATCTGTTCAACTCAACGCTGATGGGCGTGGATGAGGCGGACGCGATCCTGCTGATTGGCGTGAACCCGCGCAAGGAAGCGGCTGTGCTTAACGCGCGTCTCCGTCGGGCGTGGCTGCGCATGGTTCCGGTGGTGGTCGTTGGAGAGCGCGTCGACCTGACGTTCGACTACCAGTATGTCGGCGCTGGTCCGGACTCGCTGGGCGAGATCAAGGGCGGACATCCCGTTTTCCAGGCGCTGTCGAAGGCCAAGCGACCGCTTATCATCGTGGGGCAGGGCGCTTTCATGCGCGGCGATGGCGGCGCGGTGTTGCACGCAGTGTCTTCGCTCGCGAATGCTGTCGGCGCGTTCCAGGACGACTGGAACGGCTTCAACGTGCTTCACACGGCTGCAACGCGTGTGGGCGGGCTAGACCTGGGCTTCCTGCCGTCGAGCGGTGGCAAGGATGTGGCCGGGATCATCGCGAGCGCGCAGTCGGGCGAGATCAAGACTGTTTTGCTGCTGGGCGCGGACGAGATCGATACGTCGAAACTCGGCAAGGCGAACGTCATCTATATAGGCAGTCATGGCGACAATGGCGCTCACCGGGCGGACGTGATCCTGCCCGCGGCGGCCTATACCGAGAAGTCGGCGACTTATGTGAATACCGAGGGGCGCGTGCAGCGTACGCAGCGCGCCGTGGCGCCGAAGGGCGATGCGCGCGAGGACTGGGCGATTGTACGGGCGCTATCGGCCTATGTCGGCAAGACGCTACCGTATGACTCTCTGGCGCAGCTTCGCGAGAAGCTGGGCAGGGATCATCCGACCTTCCTGGGCCTCGACTATTCGCCGGGACGTCATAGCGAGTCGATTGCGCCGCCCTATGGCTCAGCCGGGCAGATGAATTCGGCAGCGTTCACCACGCCGATCCGCGCCTTCCACCTGACCAACCCGATCGCGCGCGCGTCGCGCACCATGGCGGAGTGCGCCGAACTCGTTGCGGGCGTCAGCCCCGCCGTTGCGGCGGAGTAAGAGCAAGCATGGAAAAGCTCCTTGAGATCGGTGGCAATGACTGGGTGATCGCGATCCTGCTCGCGGTGGCGCAGATTCTTGCACTCGTGCTGATCATGCTGGTGTGCATCGCCTTCCTGCTGCTGTTCGACCGCAAGGTCTGGGCGGCCGTGCAGATGCGCAAGGGTCCGAACGTGGTGGGGCCGTTTGGCCTGCTGCAGTCGTTCGCGGACCTGCTGAAGTTCATCCTCAAAGAGATCGTGATTCCGGCGGGCGCCAACAAGACGGTGTTTCTGCTGGCGCCGATCATCACGCTGACGCTGGCGCTGGTTGGCTGGGCCGTCATTCCGGTGGCGCCGGGCTGGGTAGTGGCCGATCTCAATGTCGGCGTGCTGTACCTGTTCGCGATCTCGTCGCTAGGCGTCTACGGCATCATCATGGGTGGCTGGGCGTCGAACTCCAAGTATCCGTTCCTTGGCGGGCTTCGCTCTGCGGCGCAGATGGTGTCGTACGAGGTGTCGATCGGCTTCGTGATCGTCACCGTGCTGTTGCTGGTCGGCTCGCTGAACCTCAGCGATGTGGTGGCGAACCAGGACGGCGGCATCTGGAACTGGCACGCCTTCGCCTTCCCGACGATCTTCGTCATGTTCCCGATGTTCGTCATCTTCTTCATCTCGGCGCTGGCCGAGACGAACCGCCCTCCGTTCGATCTGCCGGAAGCGGAGTCGGAACTGGTGGCGGGCTACCAGGTCGAATACTCGTCCTCGCCGTATCTGATGTTCATGATCGGGGAATACGTCTCCATCGTGCTGATGTGCGCGATGCTGACGATCCTGTTCTTCGGCGGCTGGCACATGCCGATCCCGATTCCGGGAACAGAGAACCTGCCCGACTGGCTGCTCAGCCTCGGCGGGCTGTTCGTGTTCATGTTCAAGGTGACGTTCTTCTTCTTCCTGTTCGCGATGGTGAAGGCGATCGTGCCGCGTTATCGCTATGACCAGCTGATGCGGCTGGGCTGGAAGATCTTCCTGCCGACGTCACTCGTGGCCGTGGTGTTGATCGGCGGCTACGCGACCTTCATGAACGCGCAGGGGCGGCCGGACTTCGATGCCCTGGACGCGGACAAGAGCGGATACCTGGAAGCGCCGGAGCTGGCGGCGGTGACGCTGCCGACGGGCGTGGACGCAAACAATGACGGTCGCATCAGCTGGCCCGAATATCGCAGCGGGGCGAGGTAAGCCATGTCGATCGGCCAGGCCATTCGCGGCGCACTCCTGACGGACTTCATCGGGGCGTTCTTCCTCGCCATGCGCCAGTTCTTCACGCGCAAGGCGACTGTGAACTATCCTTTCGAAAAGGGGCCGCTGAGCCCGCGCTTCCGCGGCGAGCATGCGCTGCGCCGCTATCCGAACGGCGAAGAGCGTTGCATCGCGTGCAAGCTGTGCGAGGCGATCTGCCCGGCGCAGGCGATCACGATCGAGGCCGAGCCGCGCGAAGACGGGTCGCGCCGCACGACGCGCTACGACATCGACATGGTGAAGTGCATCTATTGCGGCTTCTGTCAGGAAGCCTGCCCGGTGGACGCCATCGTCGAGGGGCCGAATTTCGAGTTCGCGACCGAAACGCGCGAGGAACTCTACTACGACAAGGAACGACTTCTGGAGAACGGCGACCGCTGGGAACGCGAGATAGCGCGCAATCTGGAACTGGACGCTCGCTATCGATAGAAGGGCGCGGCTTGCGGGGGCGAGTCGGACTTTTCGGGACTTTTCACCTGCCCCGTCCGGGGCGCGTTAGTTGGAACCTAGGAAGAGGGAAGGCAGGCCGTGGCGCTGATCGCTTTCTACATCCTCTCGACGATTGTGGTGCTTTCCGCACTCTTTGTCGTCGCGGCTCGTAACCCGGTGCACTCGGTGCTCTGGCTGATCCTGGCGTTCTTCACGTCGGCGGGATTGCTGGTGCTCATCGGCGCGGAATTCCTCGCGATGCTGTTGGTCGTCGTCTATGTCGGCGCGGTCGCGGTGCTGTTCCTGTTCGTGGTCATGATGCTGGACATCGACTTCGTGGCGCTGAAGCAGGGCTTCCAGAATTACCTTGTGGTTGGGGCGCTGGTGGCGCTCGCACTACTGGCGGAGATCGGGATTGTCGCGGCTGCGGCGACGTTCGGCGGCGGCGAGACGTTCAATGCGAGCCCGGGTGCGCCGACGAATGCCGAGGCGCTGTCGCGCGTGCTCTACACGGATTACCTGCTGCTGTTCCAGATGTCGGGCATCGTGCTGCTGGTCGCCATGATGGGCGCCATCGTGCTCACCCTGCGGTCGCGGCCGAGCGTCAAGCGCCAGAACATTGCCGAGCAGACCGGGCGGAAACGCAAGGATGCTGTCGAGCTCAAGGACGTTCGTCCGGGACAGGGATTGTAGTCATGGCGGGCGTGGAGCTTACCCTCGGTCACTACCTGGCGGTCTCCGCCGCACTGTTCACGATTGGCGTGTTCGGCATCTTCGTGAACCGCAAGAACATCATCGTCATCCTGATGTCGATCGAACTGATCCTGCTGTCGGTGAACATCAACCTGGTCGCCTTCTCCGTGTTCAATGGCACGATCATGGGACAGGTGTTTGCGATGATCGTGCTGACTGTTGCGGCCGCCGAGGCGGCTGTGGGTCTTGCCATTCTGGTCGTCTACTTCCGCAACCGCGGCGAGATCGCGGTGGAAGATGTCAACGTGCTGCGCGGTTAGGGGAGCAGAGACGTGACCTTCCAGGAAATCGCGGCAATCTTCATCGTGCTAGCGCCGGGCGTCGCCGCCGCGGTGTCAGGCCTCGGCCAGCGTTTCCTGGGCGACCGGGGCGCCATGGCGGTCACGACGACGATCGTGATTTCGGCGGCCGTGCTGGCGACGTGGCAATTCTTCGCGTGGTCGCTGGGCGGGCAGTCCGGCGGCGCGGTGACGATCGTGTTGTCGCGCTGGTTCGACGTCGACACGTTCATCGCCGACTGGGCGATCCGGATCGATGCGCTTTCCGTGACAATGATGTTCGTGGTGACAAGCGTCTCGGCGCTCGTTCACACCTATTCGATCGGCTACATGAGCGAGGACCCGCATCGCGCGCGCTTCTTCGCCTACCTGTCGCTGTTCACCTTCGCGATGCTGATGCTGGTGACGGCCGACAACTTCATCCAGCTGTTCTTCGGCTGGGAAGGCGTCGGGCTGGCGTCCTACCTTTTGATCGGATTCTGGTACAAGAAGCCGTCAGCGAACAGTGCGGCCATCAAGGCGTTCGTGGTCAACCGCGTGGGTGACTTCGGCTTTGCGCTCGGGATCATGGCGCTTGTGCTGATGGTGCACCCTGTGGCGGGCGTGGACTACGCGCAGTTCGGCATCACGGAATTCTCGTCGATCAGGTTCGACACGGTGTTCGCCGTCATCGCGAACAATGCGCCAGTGCAGGTGATCGGGCAGGCTGCGGCCATGCCTATCCAGGAGGTGACGTTCGACTTCCTCAGCGTGCACGTCTGGGGCCTGGAGATGGCCGGGATCCTCCTGTTCATCGGCGCCATGGGCAAGTCGGCGCAGTTCTTCCTGCACACCTGGCTGCCGGACGCGATGGAAGGCCCGACGCCGGTATCCGCGCTGATCCACGCAGCGACGATGGTAACGGCGGGCGTGTTCCTCGTCTGCCGCGCCTCGCCGCTCTATGCGGTGGCGGACGTCGCCTCCAGCATGATCACGGTCGTTGGGGCGGTGACCTGCCTCTTTGCGGCGACGGTTGGCCTCGCGCAGAACGACATCAAGCGCGTGGTCGCGTATTCGACCTGTTCGCAGCTGGGCTACATGTTCTTCGCCGCCGGCGTGGGCGCCTATGGCGCGGCGATGTTCCACCTCTTCACGCACGCCTTCTTCAAGGCGCTTCTGTTCCTCGGCGCAGGCTCGGTCATCCACGGTATGCACCACGAGCAGGACCTGCGCTTCATGGGCGGCGTCAGGCAGCCGCTGATGTTCACCTGGGCGATGATGCTGATCGGCACGTTGGCGCTGATCGGGTTCGGTATCCCCGGCACAGAATTCGGCTTTGCCGGCTTCTTCTCGAAGGACGCGATCATCGAGAGCGCCTACGCCTCGACGGATGCATTCGGTCCGTTCGCCTTCTGGTGCAGCATCGCGGCCGCCCTTCTGACGAGCTTCTACTCGTGGCGTCTGATGTTCATGACGTTCGAGGGACGCTACCGTCCGAACCCGCATGCGCATCATGACGATCACGCCCATGCTGACAATCATGGGCATGGCCACGACCACGCGCACGCGGCGCTGAAGGACGGCCGCGCGCCGGCGCACGAGTCCCCCTGGATCATGCTGGTTCCGCTGCTGCTGCTGGCGGTAGGAGCGGTGTTTGCGGGCTTCGTGTTCAAGCCGCAGTTCCTGACGTCGAAGGCCGACGCGTTCTGGCAGGGCGCAATCGTTCGCGAGGCGGATCCGCTCTATGGCCCGAATGGCATCCATCCATATGGCGCCGCGACCGAAAAACACGGCGCCACAGCAGATCATGCTCCCGCCGCGGAGGAGGCTCACGCAGCGCCGGCCGATGGCGAGCATGCGGCGGCCGCCGGCGCGGCCGAGCATGCCGAAGAGCATCATGAGCTGCCACTTTGGGTCGTCTGGGCCCCATTTGTGGTGACGATGACCGGCCTCATCGGTGCGATCATCTTCTACCTGATGGCGCCGGGCGTACCACGCCGGATGGCGGCGAATGGCGGGCCGATGCATTCGTTCCTGTCGCACAAATGGTATTTCGACGAGATCTACAATTTCGTCTTCGTCAAAGGGACGGCGGCGCTGGGCGACCTGTTCTGGAAGGTCGGCGACAAGAAGATCATCGACGGGATGGGGCCGGATGGCGTGACCGGCGTTGCGAAAGCAGGCGCGGGCGGGTTGTCGAAGCTGCATACGGGTTATATTTTCCACTACGCACTCGTGGTTCTACTTTCGGCCGTGATCTTCGTGGCCTTCGTCCTCTTTTCGCAGGGGCGCTGAGGCATGACCGGGCCGATGATCCTCACGCTGACGACTTTCCTGCCGCTTGCCGGCGCCATGCTGATCATGGGCCTGCGCGTCGTGGGCGGCGCCGACATGGCATCGGGTGCGTCGAAGGGCATTTCCATTTTTGCGTCGCTGGTGACGCTGGCCGCGTCGCTCGTGGCGCTGAGCCAGTTCAATCCGAATGTCGTGGGCTATCAGCTGGTCGACTCGGCGCCGTGGTTTGGCGGTTCGTCCTACAAGCTGGGCGTTGACGGTCTCGCGATCTCGCTGGTCGTGCTGACGACGGCGCTGATGCCGCTGTGCATCCTGCAGTCGATTACGTCGATCAAGGAGCGGTTGGCGGAATACATGATCGCCTTCCTGCTGCTTGAGACGCTGATGATCGGCGTGTTCTGCGCGCTCGACCTCGTGCTGTTCTACGTGTTCTTCGAGGGCGGCCTGATCCCGATGTTCCTGATCATCGGGGTGTGGGGCGGCAAGAACAGGTTGTACGCGGCGTTCAAGTTCTTCCTCTACACGCTGCTCGGCTCGCTGCTGCTGCTGGCCGCGCTGGTCTACATGTCCATCGTCGCAGGCACGACAGATGTAGTCGTGCTGCAGGAGGGGCTGCATCCGGAAACCGGAGCGTTGTTGTTCCCGCCTGAGGTGCAGACATGGCTGTGGCTGGCGTTCTTCGCGTCGTTCGCGGTGAAGCTGCCAATGTGGCCGGTGCACACGTGGCTGCCCGATGCGCACGTCGAGGCGCCTACGGCGGGCTCGGTGGTGCTGGCGGCCGTGCTGCTGAAGATGGGCGGGTATGGCTTCCTGCGGTTCTCGCTGCCGATGTTCCCCGAAGCGTCGATGGTGTTCCAGCCGCTGATGTTCGCGCTAAGCGTCATTGCGATCGTTTATGCGTCGCTGGTCGCGTTTCGGCAGACGGACATCAAGAAGCTCGTCGCCTACTCATCGGTAGCGCACATGGGCTTCGTGACGCTGGGGATCTTCTCGTTCAACGAGGCGGGCATTCAGGGCGCGATCTTCCAGATGATCAGCCATGGCGTGATCTCGGGCGCGCTGTTCTTCTGCGTCGGCGTGATCTATGACCGGATGCACACGCGTGAGATTTCCTTCTATGGCGGTCTCGTGCATCGCATGCCGGTCTATGCGGCGCTGTTCATGCTTTTCTCGATGGCGAACGTCGGCCTGCCGGGAACGAGCGGGTTCGTAGGCGAGATCCTGACCATGGTTGGCGCTTTCCAGGCGTCCACATGGGCGGCGGCGGGTGCGGCGCTCGGCGTCATCTTATCGGCGGTCTACATGCTGACGCTTTATCGCCGGACCGTGTTTGGCGAGATGACGAACGAGAAGCTGTTCGACATCAAAGACGTTACCGGTTTGGAGTTCTTCATTCTCGGCCTTCTGGCCATCAGCGCGCTGGGCCTCGGCGTCTTCCCGGGCATCGTGTTCGACCTCACGGAAGGTTCGACCATGGAAGTCCTGCGAATGATCGGGCGGTAGGGGCAGGTCATGAATTTCCTCGCTGACATCACAAACGCCCTGCCGGAGACGATCCTCGTCGCGTTCGGTCTCTCGGCGCTGCTTCTTGGCGCCATTGGTGGCGACAGGATTTCCGGTTTGCTGCGGCTCCTGGCGGCGATTGCGCTGGCGGCGGCGTCCGTCGCCGCGTTCGTGCAGTTTGGACGTGGGGAGGCCATCTCGGCTTTCGCCAGCGCTGAGCTTTCACCTAACGGGCTGTATCGCGTGACGCTGTTCACGCTGTTCGCCAAGGGCGTGACGTATGCGATGGCCTCGCTCGCGCTGTTCATGTCGGGCGGCTTCCTGAAGTCGGCGCAGATGGAGCGCTACGAGTATCCGCTGCTGATCACGTTTGGCTCGCTGGGCGCCGGCATGATGCTGTCGGCGAACGACCTGATGACGCTGTATGTCGGCATCGAGACGCTGAGCCTCTCGTCCTACGTGCTGGCGGCGTTCCGGCGCGACAGCTTGATGTCGGCGGAAGCGGGCCTCAAATACTTCGTGCTCGGCGCTCTGGCGTCGGGGCTGCTGCTGTATGGATCGGCGCTGGTCTATGGTTTCTCCGGCGGCACCGGGTTTGAGGTCATTGCATCGGCGCCGACGTCGGTGGGGCTGATCTTCGGTCTCGTCTTCCTGATCTGCGGCCTGTCGTTCAAGGCATCGGCGGCGCCGTTCCACATCTGGACGCCGGACGTGTACGAAGGCGCGCCTTCCGCGGTGGTGGCGTTCTTCTCGACGGCGCCCAAGATTGCGGCCGTGGCGCTGCTCGCCAACGTCATGTTCGTGGCGTTCGGGCCGCACATCGACTCCTGGCAGATGATCATTGCGATCATCTCGGCGCTGTCGATGCTGATTGGCGCCTTCGGCGCGCTGACGCAGAACAGCATCAAGCGGATCCTCGCATATTCCTCGATCTCGAATGTCGGCTTTGCTCTGATCGCCATCGCGGCGGGTGCGGACATGGGCTCAGCAGCAGTGCTGGTCTACATGACGCTGTACGTCATCGCGACGCTTGGCATGTTCGCAGGCGTGCTTGCGCTGCGCCGGGGCGGCAAGGCGATCGATACGGTGGCGGATCTCAACGGGCTGGTGAAGACGAAGCCAGCCGTCGCGCTTGGCTTGCTGGTGCTCATCTTCTCGGTGGCGGGCATTCCGCCGGCAGCAGGGTTCTGGGGCAAGCTGCAGGTGTTCACTGCGGGTATCGAGTCCGGCATGCTGTGGCTGGTGCTGGTCGGCGCGCTCGCGAGCGTGGTGTCGCTGGGCTACTATCTGCGGCTGGTGTGGGCGATGTTCATGAAGCCTGCGGGCGAGCCGATGGATCGTACGGACGTGTCGGTTGCTGCCATCGTCGCGATCTCGACTTTGCTCGTGTTCCCCATCCTGACGATCGGCATCCAGTTCCTGCTGAACGCCGCTGCTCTCGCTGTCGTCGGCTAGGCCGGTGCCGGCGGAGCTGCTTTCGAGCCCGTGGCCCGTCATACGGTTTGACGAGATCGATTCCACCAACGAGGAAGCGCGTCGGCGAGCGGCTGCTGGCGATGTCGGGCCGTGCTGGCTTGTCACCCAAGCGCAGACGGCGGGGCGGGGCAGACTGGGCCGGCAGTGGTCGTCTCCGCGTGGGAACCTGTTTGCAACGGCGCTGCTGCCCTATCCGCGTGCTGCTACCGAGGCGACTCTGGCGCCGTTCGCTGCCGGGCTTGCCGTGATCGACGCAGCGCGCCTCCTTGGCGTGCATGCGGGAAGCCTGGGTCTCAAATGGCCGAATGATGTGCTGAGCGGGCCTGCGAAGCTGGCGGGCATTCTCATCGAGACGGGCACGCTGTACGGCAGGCTCTGGATGGCGGCCGGGTTCGGCGTGAATGTGGAAATTGCGCCGGAAAGGGCGGATCGTCCCACGGAATGCCTGAATAATCTGCCGGGAGGCGAAGGCATTACAGCGGCGAAGCTGCTGGTTGCGCTGGATGTGTCGTTCCGCGCGCGGCTATTTGGCCTTCTGAGCGAGGGCTTCGAGCCGACGCGGGCTGAATGGCTATCCAGTGCGGCCTATCTTGGTCGCCACATTGAGGTTAACGGCCTCAGCGGCGAGATGGCAGGGCTGGCCGAGGACGGCGCGTTGATCGTGCGATTGGCGGACGGGTCGGTCACCCATGTTCGCGCGGGCGAAATCTCGCTATTGAGCTAGCTGGTACTCCAGGGCCTTGAGCCGCAAGGGATGGCAGCATGCTGCTGGCGATCGACACGGGCAACACGAACACGCTCTTTGCGGTCCATGACGGGGAGTCGTGGCGGGCGCAGTGGCGTTCATCGACCGACATGACCAAGACGGCGGACGATTACGCCGTGTGGCTGAGCACGCTGATGGAGATCAACGGCCTCAGCCTGTCGATGATCGACGACTGCATCATCTCGACCGTGGTGCCGCAGTCGCTGTTCAACCAGCGGAACTTCGCGCGGCGCTATCTCAATGTCGAACCGTTCGTGATCGGCGAGAATGTCACCTTGGGCGTCAAGGTGAACATTCCGAAGCCAAGCGAAGTGGGGGCCGACCGCCTTGTGAACGCGGTGGGCGCCCATGGATCGTACCCGGACAAGCCGCTGATCGTGATCGACAGCGGCACGGCGACCACGTTCGATGTGGTGGGGGCGGATGGCTCGTTCGAGGGCGGCATCATCGCTCCGGGGATCAACCTGTCGATGAAAGCCCTGCACGAGGCGGCGGCCAAACTGCCGCGGGTGGCGATCCAGAAGCCGGACCATGTGATTGGCCGCGACACAGTGGCTGCCATGCAATCCGGTGTGTTCTGGGGCTATATCGACCTGATTGACGGGCTGGTCGAACGCGTCAAGGCCGAGTATGGGCAACCCATGACCGTCATCGCTACCGGCGGCGTCGCGTCCCTGTTCGAGGGCGCAGCGCAGAACATCGATCATTTTGACGGCGACATAACCATCAAGGGGCTGCGCATCCTTTACGATCGCAACATAACCAACGCCGCGACCGAGCTGAAATGAAGGACGCGGAGCTTATCTTCGCGCCCCTCGGCGGCTGTCGCGAAATCGGGATGAACCTGAACGCCTACGCCTATGGCCCGCCCGACAACCGGCGCTGGATCATCGTCGATGTGGGCGTGACCTTCGGCGACGACACGACGCCCGGCGTCGATCTCATCATGCCGGACCCGGTCTATCTCGAAGGCTTCGCCGAGGACATCGAGGCGATAATCCTGACGCACGCGCACGAGGACCATATCGGCGCCATTGCGTGGCTGTGGCCGAAGCTGCGCGCGCCGATCTATGCGACGCCGTTTACGGCATATCTTGTGAACGAGAAGCTGAAGGAGCGCGGGCTCGACCGCGAGGCAAAGGTCCACATCATGGACCTGCGCGAGAAGCGGCAGTTCGGGCCGTTCGAGGTTGAGCTGATCACGCTGACGCATTCGATCCCTGAGCCGAACGGCCTTGCGATCCGCACACCGCTCGGGATGGTGCTGCATACGGGCGACTGGAAGATCGATCCGGATCCGATCATCGGCGAGGACTTCGACCAGGCGAAGATCGAGGAGCTGGGTCGCGAGGGTATTCTTGCGATGGTGTGCGACTCGACCAACGTGTTCGAGGAGGGCGAGGCCGGCTCCGAAGGCATGGCGCGCGAGGCTTTGCGTCGTGCTGTGGCCGAACAAACGGGGCGCGTTGCGATCACGGCGTTTGCCTCGAACGTGGCGCGGGTTCAGTCGGCATGCGAAGCGGCGCGGGCGAACAATCGGTCGGTGTGTCTGCTCGGACGTTCAATGATCCGCGTGGTTGGCGCGGCGCAATCTGTCGGCTTGCTGCAGGGTTTCAAGTTCATCACGGCGGATGAGGCGGCTTACCTGCCGCACGAGAATATCCTGTATCTCTGCACCGGCAGCCAGGGCGAGACGAACGCTGCGCTGGCGCGTCTTGCGCGCGGAGATCATCCCTCGGCCAAGCTTGGCGCGGACGACACGGTCATCTTTTCCTCACGCGTCATACCGGGGAATGAGCGGTCGATCGCTGCGATCCAGAACATGCTGGCGGAGCGCAACATCAAGCTGGTGACGGATCGCCAGTTCGACATCCATGTCTCGGGCCATCCGTGCCGGGACGAGCTGCGGCGGATGTATCTGTGGGCGAAGCCGAAGATCGCGGTGCCGGTGCATGGCGAACGCCGTCACCTGATGGAGCATGCCCGGTTTGCGCGGTCGCTGCAGGTGCCGGAAGCAATCACGCCGGACAATGGCGATATCATTCGCCTCGCGCCCGGGCCTGTCGAGGTGATCGATCAGGTTCCCGCCGGTCGCCTCCATGTCGATGGCGAAGTGCTGACGTCGGACAAGGCGGGCGGCATGTGGGAGCGGAAGAAGATGGCGTATAACGGCCATCTTGCTGTCAGCGTCGTCATCGCCAGGGGGCGCGTCGAGGATGGACCGATCATCGTGGCGCGTGGCTTCTCGGAAGCTGATGGACGGCCGGCGGACGAGTCGCTGGAGCCGCTTGATGAGGCGGCCGAGACTGCGATGGAGCAGCTGAAGCGCGGCGACTTCGGCGATGATGAGAAGATCGAGAAGGCGCTGACGCGGGCCGTGCGCCGCGCCGCTGAACAGCATTTCGGCAAGCGCCCGCTTGTCGATGTCACGATACACAGGATCTAGAGCCGGAGACTGGACGCCATGACCATCGGTCGCCTCAACCATATCGGTATCGCCGTGCCGTCGATCGAGAAGGCCTTCGAGACCTATCGCAAACTCTACGGCGCTACAGAGTTCGTGCAGCCCTTCGACATGCCGGCGCAGGGCGTGCGGGTTGGCTTCGTCAACCTGCCGAACACGCAGCTTGAGATCATCGAGCCGCTGGGGGAGAAATCCCCGATCATCAACTTCCTGGAGAAGAACCCGAAAGGCGGTCAGCATCATGTCTGCTTCGAGGTGCCGGATATTCATGTGGCGAAGGCCGACATGGAATCCAAGGGCGCCAAGGTTCTTGGCGAGCCGCGGATCGGGGCGCATGGCACGCTGGTGATCTTCATACATCCAAAGGACTCGGACGGCGTATTGATCGAGCTGATGGAAACGCCGAAAGGTCACCACTAGGTCCATGGGGATATTTGAAGCCTTCGTCGTGTTCTTCATGTCGTGGTGGGTGATCTTCCTGCCGACGCTGTCGGCCGGCACCCGCAGCCAGCACGAGGCCGGCTCGGTGATTCCCGGGACGGAGGGCGGCGCTCCAGTGGCCGTGCGCTGGCGGTGGAAGATCGCCATTGCGACGGGCGGGGCGGCGCTGGTAACTTTCCTTCTCTGGCTGGCGCTCCATATGCACTGGCTGGATTTCATGGCTGAACGTTCCTAGCGGCAGGCTCAGGCTTGGGTCCAAGTCAGGCCTCATTGCGCGGGCACGTAGGGGCGGCTATCAGCCTGACAACGTCTGCACGCCTTTCAGGACCATCAATGCGCCTTTCCCGGTATTTCCTGCCTGTGCTCAAGGAAGCGCCTGCCGATGCGCAGATCGTCTCGCACCAGCTGATGCTGCGGGCGGGCATGATCAAGCAGAACGGCGCTGGCATCTATTCCTGGCTGCCGCTGGGCATGCGGGTGCTGCACAAGATCGAGAAGATTGTTCGCGAGGAACAGGAGCGCGCGGGGGCTGTCGAGCTTCTGATGCCAACGATCCAGTCGGCTGACCTGTGGCGCGAATCCGGCCGTTACGACGCCTACGGCAAGGAGATGCTTCGCATCACCGACCGCCATGAGCGCGAGATGCTCTATGGGCCGACAAACGAGGAGATGATCACGGACATCTTCCGGACGTATGTGCGCTCGTATAAGCAGCTGCCGCTCAACCTCTATCACATCCAGTGGAAGTTCAGGGACGAGGTGCGCCCGCGTTTCGGCGTGATGCGTGGTCGCGAATTCCTGATGAAGGATGCCTACTCGTTCGACGCGACTCCCGAAGCGGCGCGGCAGGCCTACTACCGGATGTTCTGCGCTTACCTGAACACCTTCAGCCGGATGGGCCTGAAGGCCGTGCCGATGCGCGCCGACACGGGCCCGATCGGCGGCGACCTAAGCCACGAATTCATCGTGCTCGCGGAGACGGGCGAGAGCGCTGTGTTCTGTGACAGCGCGCTGGTCGACATGCCGCCGCCGGGCGCCGATCTCGATTTCCAGCAGGACCTGCTGCCTGAGGTCGAGAAGCGCACGAGGCTGTATGCGGCTACCGAGGAGATGCACGACGCGGCGAAGTTCGAGGCTGATGTTCCGGCAGAGCGTCGGTTGTCGGCGCGCGGCATCGAGGTGGGGCATATCTTCTATTTCGGCACAAAGTATTCGGCGCCGATGAAGGCCGAGATCGCAACCGCAGACGGCAAGACGATCCCTGCCGAGATGGGCTCCTATGGCATCGGTGTGTCGCGCTTGGTCGGCGCGATCATCGAGGCAAGCCATGACGACAAGGGCGTGATCTGGCCGGCAGCCGTTGCGCCCTTCGAGGTGGCCGTGGTCAGCCTGCGAGCGGACGATGCTGATGTGACCAGGGTCTGCGAGAGCGCCTACGAGCAGCTGCAGGCAGCCGGCGTCGACGTGCTGTACGATGACACGGCGGATCGGCCGGGAGCGAAGTTTTCGACGATGGAGCTGATCGGAGTGCCGGACCTGATCGTGGTCGGGCCCAAGGGCGTGAAGGCGGGCGTGGTCGAGTATCGCAACCGCAAGGCCGGCAGCAGCGAGGAAATGACGCTGGAAGCCGCCCTGAACCGCTACCTCGCCAGCCGGAAGGCGTGAGCCCAATGAGCACGGTCAAGGATCAGCGGGTAATCGAACGACCGTTCGGCCCCTTCGAGCGCATGCTGGCGCTGCGCTATCTCGGAGCCAAACGCGAGCATGGCGGTCTGGCCTTTATCTCGGTCGTATCGGTGGTCGGCATCACGCTCGGCGTGTGGGCCCTGATCCTCACCATGTCGATCATGAACGGCTTTCGGCTCGAGCTTATCTCCAAGATTGTGGGCTTCGAGCCTCACGTATTCATCGATACGCGCGACGTGCCGCTCAGCACGACGGAAGAGTTGATGGCCAAGCTGCGCCAGCGTCCGGGCGTCGAGAACGTCGAGCCATTGCATGAAGGGCTCGGGCTCCTGTCCGCATATGGCCGGAGTGACGCCGTGCAGGTGCGGGGGATCCGCCCGGAGGACCTTAGGAAAAATCACCTCATCGCCGACAGCATCGCGGCCGGCCAGCGCATGCGCGAAAATCCGGGCGAGCCCGCGCCGCGGATGACTCTGGGGCAGGGGTCGCTCGAACGCTTTGGCGATGAAGGCGCCATGTCACAGGATATGGTGATGGGCAGCGCGTTTGCCTACCAGCTCGGCGTCAGCGTCGGCGACAAGGTGACCATCACGCAGTCGAACGGCGCACGTACGGTCCTCGGAACGGCGCCGCGGAAGAAGACCTACACGATCTCGGCGATCTTCCATGTCGGCAACGAGCGATATGACAGGGGGGTGGTCTTCATCCCGATCGAGGCATCGAAGCTGCTGTTCGGCTATGGCGAAGGCTATCCACTGCTCGGACTACGTCTGACTGATCCTGATGCGGCCGACGATTTCGTCCGGAAGCTGGAAACCGAAGAGCCGTACACGATGCAGAGCTGGATCCAGCGCAACGGCACCTATGTGACCGCGCTGGTGGTCGAGCGCAATGTGATGCGGCTGATCCTGTTCATCGTTGTCGTGATCACCGCTCTGAACATCATCACGGGCGTTCTGATGCTTGTGAAGAACAAGGCGCGGGACATTGCGATCCTGCGGACGATCGGGGCCACGCGCGCCGGCGTCGTGCGCATCTTCATGATGTCCGGCACGGTACTTGGCATGGCGGGCGTCGGGACTGGCGTGCTGCTGGGCGTGCTGTGTGCGATCTACATCGCGCCGATCCAGCACTTCCTCGAGGCTATCACCGGCACCGAACTGTTCCCGGCGGACATCTACCAGCTCGATGCGCTTCCGGCGAAGCTGGAATGGGCCGAGGTGGCGAGTGTTGGGGGCGCGGCGTTTGTCGTGACGCTGCTGATGTCGGTCATTCCCTCGCTGTGGGCGGCGCGGCTCAATCCGGTTGAAGCGCTCAGGTTCGAATGATGATGGACGCGTCTTCGCCCGTGCAGCCCGTGCTGTCGCTGAAAAACGTTGAACGCCAGTACAAGTCTGGCGACAAGATCCTGCACGTGCTGCGCGGCATCAATCTCGACCTGCGTCCCGGCGAGATGACCGGCCTGATCGGTCCTTCTGGCTCCGGAAAATCCACGCTGCTGCACGTGGCGGGCCTGCTGGAAAAGCCGGACAGCGGCGAGGTGCTGTTCAACGGCAAGAACGCGCTGACGATGTCGGACGACGCCCGCACCATGGCGCGCCGCATGCAGCTGGGGTTCGTCTACCAGTTCCACCACCTGCTTCCCGAGCTGAACGCGGTCGACAATGTGGCGGCGCCGCTGATGATCAACGGCATGTCGCGCGGTAAGGCGCGCCAGCGTGGGCAGGAGCTGTTGCGTCAGATGGGGCTGGTCGAGCGCGATCACCACCGTCCTGGGCAGCTTTCCGGCGGCGAACAGCAGCGTGTGGCAATTGCCCGCTCGCTGGCCAACCGTCCGAAGGTGCTGATTGCTGACGAACCGACGGGGAACCTCGATCCGAACACATCCCGGGTGGTTTTCCAGAACCTTTTCGAGATTGCGAAGCAGGAAGGGGTGGCGGTCCTCGTCGCGACCCATAACGTGGAGCTGACCAGCGTGATGGACCGAGTCCTGACGCTCCACGACGGCAGACTTGAGCCAGCGCCGGCGAGAGCCGACTAGGTTCAGGTCCGGCCGGACTGACCGAGGCCCGACATGACGGCAGAAGCACCACGTTTCATCCACCTGCGCGTGCGGACGGCGCTGTCGCTGCTGCAGAGCATGATCCGTGCGAAGGATCTGGCGAAGTGGGCGGCGGCCAACGCTGTTCCTGCCGTCGCCGTAACCGACACCAACCTTTTTGCGGCGCTCGAGCTGGCCGATGCGCTGACGGAGCAGGGCGTACAGTCAATCACCGGGCTGACGCTGTCGATCCTCGAACCCGGCGTGTCGGGCGAGACGGGCGCTCTGGCGCTGATTGCCCAGAACGAGGCGGGCTATCGCAACCTGATGAAACTTTCGACGGCTTCGTTCCTGACGCCTGCGGGCAACGACAACCAGGTGTCGCTGGCGACGTTGATCGAGCATGCCGAAGGGCTGATCTGCCTGACGGGTGGCGGCGGAGGATTGCTGAACAAGCGAGCGGCGGCTGGCAAGATCCCAGAAGTTCGCGCACGGTTGCAGGAGTTGCACGAAGTGTTCGGCGACCGGCTCTATGTGGAGTTGCAGCGGCACGGAATCCAGGAGGAGGCTGCGGCCGAGGGCGTGCTGGTCGACCTGGCTTATGAGCTTGGTCTGCCTCTGGTCGCGACGAACGATGTTCGTTTTGCCAAGCCTGGGCAGCATCAGGTGCACGACGTGCTGATGTGCATCGCGAACTCGGCCTATGTGAGCCAGGCGGACCGGCCGCGCGTGTCGCCGCAGCAGTATCTCAAGTCACCTGCGGAGATGATGGCTGCCTTTTCGGATCTGCCGGAGGCGCTGGAGTCGACGGTCGAGATCGCCAAGCGCTGTGCGTTCAGGCCGACCAAGCACAAGCCGATCCTGCCGCCGTTTGATACAGGGCGCGGGCGCGATGAGGCGGCGGAACTCAGGCTGCAGGCGAAGGCAGGGCTCAAGGCGCGGCTGAAGATTGTGCAGCCTGCGGCGGAGGTGACGGTCTACGAGGATCGGCTGGCCTATGAGCTGGGTATCATCGAGCGGATGGGTTTTCCGGGCTATTTTCTTATCGTTGCGGACTTCATCAAGTGGGCGAAGGCGCATGATATTCCTGTCGGGCCGGGCCGCGGCTCGGGCGCCGGTTCGCTGGTCGCGTGGGTGCTGACGATCACCGACCTCGATCCGATCCGGTTCGGCCTGCTGTTCGAGCGCTTCCTCAATCCGGAGCGGGTGTCGATGCCCGATTTCGACATCGACTTCTGCCAGGAGCGGCGGGGCGAGGTGATCGAGTATGTGCGCCAGCGCTATGGCGCCGATCGCGTGTCGCAGATCATCACGTTCGGCACGCTGCAGGCGCGGGCCGTGCTGCGCGATGTGGGGCGTGTGCTGCAGCTGCCCTTCCATCAGGTGGATAAGCTTGCGAAGCTGGTGCCGTTCAACCCGGCCAAGCCGCCGACGCTGGCGGAAGCGCGGGAGATGGAGCCGAAGCTCGACGAGGCGATCGAGGCCGAGGAGGAAGTGGCGCACCTGTTCGAGACAGCGCAGCAGCTTGAAGGCCTGTATCGTAACGCGTCGACGCACGCGGCGGGCATCGTGATCGGCGATCGGCCGCTGGTTGATCTGGTCGGGCTCTATCGCGATCCGCGGTCGGACATTCCGGCCAGCCAGTTCAACATGAAGTGGGCGGAAGCCGCCGGCCTCGTGAAGTTTGACTTTCTTGGACTGAAGACGCTGACCGTGATCGACCGGGCGATCAAGATGATCGCGGACAAGGGCGTAACGGTTGATCTGGCGCGGTTGCCGCTGGATGACGCGAAGACTTACGAGATGCTTCAGAAGGGCGATGTGGTCGGCGTGTTCCAGGTTGAAAGCCAGGGCATGCGGCGGGCGCTGGTCGACATGGTGCCGGACAGGTTCGAGGACCTGATCGTTCTTGTGGCGCTCTATCGGCCGGGGCCGATGGCGAATATTCCGACTTACTGTAACCGCAAGAAAGGTCTCGAAGAGACGACGTACTACACCGAGACGCTGGCGCCCTGGTTGAAGCCGATTCTTGAGCCGACGTTCGGGATCATCACCTACCAGGAGCAGGTGATGCAGGTCGCGCGGGACATGGCGGATTATTCGTTTGGCGAGGCCGACTTGCTGCGTCGCGCGATGGGCAAGAAGATCCGGTCGGAGATGGACAAGCAGCGCGTGCGTTTCATGGAAGGCGCGCTGAAGAAGGGCATCAAGGAGTCCGATGCCGACATGACGTTCGAAGCCTGCGCCAAGTTCGCGGACTACGGCTTCAACAAATCCCATTCAGCGCCGTACGCGCTGCTCACCTACCAGACGGCGTGGCTCAAGGCGAACCACCCGGTCGAATTCCTTGCCGCATCGATGAGCCTCGACGCGGGCAATACCGACAAGCTGGCCGTGTTCTTCCAGGAAGCGCGGCGGATGGCGGTGCCGGTGCTGCCGCCGGACATCAACCATTCCTGCGCCGACTTCACGGTCGAGAACGAAAGCGTCCGGTATGCTCTTGGCGCCATCAAGGGTGTCGGCAAGCCGGCGATGCTTTCGGTGGAGGTGGCGCGGCAGGCGGGGCCGTTCAAGGACCTGCAGGATTTTGCCGAGCGTGTTGATCCGCGATTGGTGAACCGGCGGTGTTTCGAGGCGCTGGCGAAGGCGGGGGCGTTCACGCCCATCGAGCCGAACCGGGCGAGGGCGTTTGCTGCGGCGCCCGTGCTATCTGCGCTTGCAGCGGCGGCAGAGCAGGATCGCAGTTCCAATCAGGTCAGCCTGTTCGGCGATCAGCCGAAGCAGGCGATGCGCCTGCCGGATGCGCCGGCGTGGGGCGAGTCCGATCGACTCGACAATGAGCTGGCGAGCGTCGGGTTCTTCCTGTCGGGACATCCGCTGGACGACCTGCTGGGTACGATGCGGTCGCGTGTGACGCTGGCGGCGGAGCGCGAGATCGTGGGGCGTGAGCGGAACATGCTGACGATGATCGGCGTGATTCGGGCGCGGGTCGAGAAGCCGGCGAAGGCCGGGGGCAAGTTCGCGATTGTCACGCTGTCTGATCCTTCGGGCGAGTATGAGTTGTTCGTGAATGATGACTTGCTGCAGAGCTCGCGCGATTCACTGGAGGTTGGTGGACGGGTTCTGGTGATGGTCCGTGTACGGAAGGTGGAAGAGGAGCTTCGCTTCTCGATGGACAGCGTGAAGGAGTTGAGCAAGGCCTCGATCGGCGCGCACGAGACGCTGCTGGTGCGGCTGGCGCCGGATGCGCCGCTGGGACGGATTGCCAGCGTGGCCGAGGGGCTGAAGAAGTCGCCGTCGCAGAATGCGCTGGGGGCGATCCATCTGGAGATTCCTGTTGAGGGGGATCGGGTGGTGACGATTGCGCTGGAGGGAAAGTACCCGGTCGATTTCGTGGCGATGCAGGCGTTCAAGTCGGTGCCGGGGGTCAATCAGGTAAGGCCGGCGGCAGCCTAGGGGCCCGACACGCGTCCCCGTTCAGGCCGGTGTGAACCGCCTGTGATGCTGTCGTTTTGGGTCTCCAAACATGTGGAGGGCCCGGGGACGCGGGATGGCCCGCGTGGTCTGGCGACGCCTGTGGCGGAGCTACCGTTAGACAAGAGGTTCGCGGATCCTGCGTCCCCGGCAGAGTGTTGTGCGGCAGCGCGCGCAC
>CAIKXW010000058.1 GCA_903831485.1 uncultured Alphaproteobacteria bacterium
ATGCTGCCCTCGCCAACGCGGCTGCGTGAGGAGACTGAACGCGCAGGCCTCGCCTTCGCGGTCGATCGCATGTTCGGGAAGGACTACGCGCGCACCGTCGATGAGTGGTCGCAACGGTTCGAACTTGTCTGGGATCGCATCAAGGGCGGCAAGTTTGACGAACAGTTCAGGCGCCTGTGGATCTACTACCTATCCTACTGCTCCGCAGGTTTCAGGACGGGTACGATTGACGTCGGCCAGTTTGTGTTGACAAAGCCCGCCTGATTTCCCGGGCAGCGCCTGGGATGCGGAGACAATCCGTCGCCCGTTTTCGTCTGGTTAGGCGGTTCGCCTGCGTCTAAGGTCCGCCTGAACAGACGGAGTTTTGCCGTGCCGCGTATCACGCTTGAGAAAGACAACCTGGATGATCGGAACAAGGAGTTCGTCCAGGCGCCGCTGAAGAACACGGTGTTCCTGAACTCCGTGCCGAAGTGCGGCACCCACCTCATCAAGAACGTTATGCGGATGTTCGTGCCGGTCGAGCAGCAGTACAATGCGACGTTCATCCAGATCCCCAGCCTGCTCCAGCACGGCCCTTTTGCGTACAACCCCAACATTCCGAAACTATCCTGGGGGCACCTTCTTTTTTCCGACGACTCGGCGGCCTTCACGCGACATGCCCGGCATCTCGTGCTTGTCCGCGATCCCTATGACTGGGTGCTGGCGCGTGCGCGCTTCTTCCTGTCGGAGAATTTCGAGGGTCGGACTGACAGCCTGAAGTCGGGGGCGTTCGACACCAACGACATCCTCAACATGATGATCTTCGGGATCTACAAGAAGGCGCCGAGCCTGGAAGATATCTTCCGGCACAACGCCGTCGCATGGATGGGCTCGACCACATTCATGATCCGCTACGAGGATCTCCTCGGCCATGTGAAGCGTCTCGATTCGCCGGAAGCGAAGGCCTACTTCTTCACACTGTTCGAGCAGTGCGGCATCGTTCCGCCGAATGACTGGCGTGAGCGCGTTGTCATCGGCGCCGACCGGAAGCAGAGCGGAACTGCACGCGAGAATCTCGGGGGCGGACTGACCGATCTTCCGGATGAGTTGCCGGATACGCAGAAGAAGCTGGTCGACTATGCTGCGCCCGGCCTGCGTGCGCTGCTGGGGTATGCCTAGCGATTGATCGGAACGTAGGGCTCGCAGGCCTTGCCATCGCCGTCGGTATCAAGGGCTTCGCGATAGGCCGCCTCACCGCGAAGGATGTTCGCGCGGCCATCCTGGAAGGCGTCGCGGCAATTGCGATAGTAACCGGCGCCATCACTGTAAAGACCGGCTCGATGTGATTGTGGAGGCTGCTGCATCGCGTCCAGCAGGATGAAACCGCTTGCGCCAATGCCGGCGCCGAGAGTCAGCAGGCCAAAGGAGCCGCTCACCTTCCTCAGAACTTTCGACACGTTGACCCTGCCCGATCCGGCGCGTGAGCGCTTGGACGCCAGCTTCACACACGCAAGGCGCTGCTCGTGGCCGTGACCGTCAAGGCGCGCCAAGGCCCGCGTCACACCTTCACATATTGCGAGACAAATTCGAGCGCCCTGGCCTTCCATTCCTCTGGCAGGATGGTCGGGTCGAGGGCGTAGGCGACGCCGCCTGCGATGCAGAGCACGAACAGGAGCTGGAACACGAATCCAGTCACCGTACCTTTTCGCTCGTTACGTTCGCCGGGGCGCTTGTAGTTCTTGCCGGCGGGCTTGCCGCCCTTGAGAAGCGATGTGGTATGCTGGGCGAGGGCCTGCTTCTCGGCCTTCGCCGCGAGATCTTCCTCGCTCTCGCGGATGACGGCCTTGCGCGGCTTTGGCGGCCTCGCGAGATTCGCCTCAGCCGCAGGCTGCTGACGAAGGCTCGCGCGCAGGTCGGCGATACGCGTCGGGCTGTTGGCCCCGAAGCCTTTCGACGCGCGCTGCATGTTGAACCCCCGGGCGTGAGACGAACCATCTCTAGCTGAGGGCTGCCAAGGCATCGCTTACCCGATCGGTGAAATTTCACCGATCGTGCACATCAGGCGTCGAAATCCAGGCCGATGGCAGAAAAACGCTCGCGATTGTCCTGCCAGCGCTCGGACACTTTCACCCGCAGGAACAGGTGGACCGGGCGGCCGAGGATCTCGGTCAGCTCCTTGCGGGCGGCCATGCCAATGTCCTTGATTGTCTGGCCGCCCTTGCCGAGCACGATTACCTTGTGGCCTTCGCGGCTGACATGGATCATCTGGTCGATGCGGACGGCCCCGTCGTCGTGCTGCGTCCAGTTCTCGGTCTCGACGGTGAGTTGGTAGGGGATCTCCTGATGCAGTCGCAGCATCAGTTTCTCGCGGGTAACCTCTGCAGCGATCAGGCGGCTTGGCATGTCGGCTGCCTGGTCCTCCGGGAAGAGGTACGGCCCCTCCGGCATGCGGCTGGCGAGCATGTCGGCGAGTTCGTCGATGCCGTCGCCCTTCAGGCCCGAGACCATCAGCACATCTGAGTAGACGCCTGTATCGAAGAGCGCTCTGGTGGCGCCCAGCAGCAAGGAGCGCTCGACGAGATCGATCTTGTTGATCGCAAGGATCGCCTTGGCGCCGATCACCTTGAGGCGATCGATGATGGCTTCGTCCTCGGAGCGGTCGCCCTGCCCTGTCCAGTGGCGCGCATCGACGAGGTGGACGATGGCGTCTGCGTCGCCCGCGCCTTCCCATGCGGACTTCACCATCGCGCGGTCGAGCCGACGGCGCGGCTCGAAGATGCCGGGCGTGTCGACAAGGACCACCTGGGAATTGCCGTGCATCATCACGCCGCGCACCGGGAAGCGCGTGGTCTGCACCTTGTGGGTGACGATGGTGATCTTGGTTCCCACCAGCTGGTTCACCAGCGTGGACTTGCCGGCGTTTGGCGCGCCGATGATGGCGACGAAGCCGGCGCGTGTCTGTCCGGTCATGCCGGTCCTCCGATAGCGGTCAACATGGCGCGCGCAGCTTCGCGCTCAGCCAGCTGTTTCGAACTGCCGATACCCGGCAGGGGTTCGTGTCCGTCGATCAGAACCGTGACGGTGAATACAGGCGCATGGTCTGGACCTTCGCGCGCGACCTGGCGATAGGCGGGCGCAGGCAGGCCGGAGCCCTGCGCCCATTCCTGCAGGGCGGACTTGGGATCGCGCGGCGTTTCGCTCGTTTCGCCGAGCAGCCTGTGCCAGAGCTTAAGCGTCACCTTGCGCGCCCTGTCGAGCCCGGCGTCGGTGTAGATCGCGCCGATGATCGCCTCTATGGCGTTGGCGAGCAGCGAGGGCTTGTCTGCGCCGCCTGTGCTGCGCTCCGACTGGTCGACAATGATGAATCGGCCAATGCCGAGTTCGGCGCCGATGACGGCGCAGGCCTTGCGGCTGACCAGCGTGTTGAGGCGGGGTGCGAGTTCGCCCTCCCGCAGTTTCGGGAAGCGCTCCATCAGCGCCTCGACCATCACAAGGCCGAGCACGCGGTCGCCGAGGAATTCGAGCCGCTCATTGCTCCACTCGGCGGTCTTGCCCTGCGTGGCGCTGCGATGGGTCATGGCGCGATCGAGAAGTTCAGGGTCCTTGAAGCGATAGCCGACGGCGTCCTGGCAGGCGTCACGCTGCTCGGACGAGAGGCCGGGTGGGCCCTCGGCACGGGCGCGGTTGCGGCGGCGCTTTCCGGTGTTGCTGGAGTTGGGCCGGGTCAAGCGGCCGGCTCCGCCGGTCGTGCTTCGATGATCACCTGCGCCTGCGCGTAGGGATACTCGTCCGTGATGGTTACGTGGATGACGCAGGTCATACCCGGCGGCGTGAGCTTCGCCAGACGCTCCGCCGCACCGCCGATCAGCGCCATGGTGGGCGCGCCCGTAGGCAGGTTGACGACTCCCATGTGCTGCCAGTGGACGCCGCGACGCGGAACACCGGTGCCGAGCGCCTTGGCGCAGGCTTCCTTGGCGGCGAAGCGTTTGGCGTAAGTCGGCGCGCGTTGTCGGCGGCGATCAGCCGTCCGGCGCTCGACCTCGGTAAAGACGCGATGCGTGAAGCGGTCGCCGAACTTCTCCAGCGTCTTCTCGATGCGACGAATATCGCAGATGTCCTGACCGATGCCGATGATCATATGTGGCCACGCGCAAGATCGATCTCCTGGCGCATCCGTCGCACCGCTGCATCCAGACCTACGAACAGCGCTTCGCCCATGATGAAGTGGCCGATGTTGAGTTCGCGTACTTCCGGAATGGCGGCGACGGGGCGGACGGTGTCGTAGGTCAGGCCGTGGCCGACATGGATTTCGATGCCTTTATCGTGGCCGTAGGCGGCGGCTTCGCGGAGGCGGTTCAGCTCCTCATCGGCGGCGGCATGGTCGCCAGCGAAGACGAGCTCGACATACTTGCCGGTGTGCAGTTCAACGACCGGCGCGCCCATCGCTTCGGCGACGGCGATCTGGACCTTGCTCGGCTCGATGAACAGAGAAACGCGGCTGCCGCCTTCGCGGAGCGCGCGGACGAACGGCTCGACCTGGTTGTGCAGGCGGGCGACGTCGAGGCCGCCTTCGGTGGTGCGTTCCTCCCGCCGCTCCGGCACGAGGCAGGCGGCGTGCGGTTTGTAGGCGAGCGCGATGGCCAGCATCTCGTCGGTCGTCGCCATTTCGAGATTGATCGGCAGGTTCACGGCGCCGCGCACCGCTTCGAGATCGGCGTCGCGGATGTGGCGGCGGTCTTCGCGGAGATGGATGGTGATGCCGTCGGCGCCGGCGGCCTGTGCGATTGCGGCGGCCTTGGCTGGATCGGGATGCACGCCGCCACGCGCGTTGCGGATGGTGGCGATGTGATCAATGTTGACCCCAAGGCGGGCGCGCTCAAGCTTCATTTGAGGCCCCGGCTGCCCGGCTTGGTGGCCGGCAGCTTTGCGAGTGCAGGCGGGAGGTCGTTCGCGTCGTAGTCGGGGAAATCGACCGCGGCGAGCGAGACGAATTTCAGCCCACCGACATCGGCCTTGCCGTTCGAGCGATCGACGATGCAGGCCGCGCCGATGACATCGGCGCCGGCGCCTTTCAGCGCCTCCAGCGTTTCGCGCATCGAGATGCCGGTGGTGACGATGTCCTCGACGATGATCACCCGCTCTTCCGGCGCGATGGTGAAGCCGCGGCGCAGGCTCATCACGCCGCCCTCGCGCTCGGTGTAGATCGAGCGGCAGCCGAGGGCGCGGGCGGTCTCATAGCCCGGGATCAGCCCGCCGACGGCAGGGCCGACCACGACGTCGATCTTGCCGAACTCAGCCTCCAGCTTGCGGGCGAGCGCGGCGCACAGCCGCTCTGTCGTCGGCGGGTGCGAAAAGACCAGCGCCTTCTGCAGGAAGACGGGGCTGCGCCGGCC
>CAIKXW010000059.1 GCA_903831485.1 uncultured Alphaproteobacteria bacterium
GCTGCAGCACGATGCACGCCCCCGCATTCAGCGCCGTCCCCACGCCGCACATGCCGCCCGTCGCGTGATACAGCGGCAGCGTCAGCAGGATGCGATCGTCCTGGCGCGCCTCCGTCGCGTCCTTGAACACACGCATCAGCCCGCGTGCCCGCACTCCGGAAATCTTCGCAGCCTTTGGCAAGCCAGTTGTGCCTGAGGTGTAGATGTAGAGCGCCACCTCACCGCCCTTCACGCCGGCGCGCACCGACCGGTCAAGCCTGGTCGTCTTCGCCCGATCCACCGCATCGTCGATCGGGACCAGCCCCTCGGCCTGCCCGCCCAGCACGAAAGCGCCGAGCGGCAACACCATCTGCTCGCGCGCAGAAGCATACTGCGGCGCAAGCTCGGCGTTGGTCACGATAGTCTTGCAGTCCACGATCTTCACGCAGTGCGCGAGCCCCGCGCCCGCAAGGTTGTAGTTGATCAGCGCCGTCCGCACCGCGATCTTCGCCATACCCGTCCAGAAGGCGATGTAGTCTGGCCGGTTCTCCATGAAGAGCGCGACCGTATCGCCCGCCTTCAGTCCAACCGACTGCCCCCAGTGCGCAAACTGGTTCGCACGCGCCTCGAACTTCGCGTAGGTTGTGTCTTTGCCCTCAAACGAAATGAAGGTCCGCTCGCGCTGGCCGTCGATCGTATCCTCGATCGCGTCCGCAAGCGTGTACTCCGCGTCGGGATCGAACTTCCCGACCGCTCCAATGATTCGGCGAAAGCCGTTGATGTAGATCCAGTCGCTCTTCAGGCCTTCGAACAGGTTCATGATGACGGGCCAGCTGGGTTGTGGGGAGATACGCTACGAACACGCGATTAAAGCTGCGTTGATGATCCGTTCAACGCAAGATGAAGTCATCGCGGCGACGCAAGGCCCTACGTTTCGCCTTGCATCTTCCAGCACACTCCGCTGCAATGTCGCAAACTCCGGAGTTTCCCGTATGCGTGTCCTCGCCGCCCTGCTTCTGCTCGCTTCGGCCTGCACCACAGCCCCCGCCGCTGCGCCGCCCAACAACAGCCCCATCCAGATGAACCGCGACGCCGCCGGCGCGCGCGGCCCGGTTCGCAACCTCGCCCCGCAGGCCGGACAGGAAATCACGACGATCCGCTACTGGAAGATCAGGAAGGGGACATTCCCCCAATTCCTGAAAGTCTCGCAGGAAGGCGTCTGGCCCTATTTCGAGAAGATCGGCTCGCGCATCGTCGGCATGTGGAAAGTGATCCCAGCGCCGGGCGAGGCCGAGGCCTCGCCCAACTATGACGAAGTCTATCTCACCACCCGCTACGCCAGCCTCGACCACTGGGCCGCCACGCGTGATGCAGCCGCCATGGGCGGCGACGGTCCCGACTACGCCGCGCTCCAGGCAGCCCTCGCCGTGCGCCAGTCGCTAACGATCGAAACGAAGGTCACTTTCCTGCAGGGCGTCGTCGGCCCGCTGCCGCCCGTCTTCATGCCGGGCACCGGCGAGACATTCGTCGAAGGCCCCTAACGCGCCGCGCAACTCTCGGGCTTGATCTCCACGCGCGTGAACTTCACGCCCACGCCTCCAGTATTGGTGATCGAATGCGGCCCCTCCGGCGGCGACCACACGGCGCGCGTCCCAGCCGTGGGCCTCACCTCATTGCTGGCCACTTCTACGAACTTGCCGTTCTCCATGCGGTATTCGGTGTAGACGAACTTCGCGCCGCCCTCCCCGCCGGTCTCGCCATAGATCACGCTCGGCAACGCATGGATGTGGATCGGCTCGCTCGCGCCCGGCGGCAACCGGATCTCCAGCACGCGCACATGCTCGTCCTCGAACATCACCCGGTGCGAATAGGGCGCCGCCGCGACCGCGTCATTCGGATGACTTTCCGGATCGCAGAACATCCGCTCCGGCGGCAGGTGCTGCTGCGCCGCGGCCGCTGGCGCCAGCATCAGGGCCAGCATGATGGCTGCTATGCGCATTGTGTGTCCTCCTTCCATGCGTCGGCCGCTCAGGGCGGCGCGATCTTGAACCCGTCGATGGGCCGCGCCTCGACATGGCCCCTGAAATACATGTCCATCACGATGATCGTCCGCGGCGGGTGCGCGCCTTCGCAGCGAAGGTCATACTGATCCACGATAGACCCGAACACGCCCGACCCGAGATTCCCGACACGGCTCCACGTCGGAGGCGCACCATCGTTGCAGCGCAACCGCGCGAGGTAGGCGCGCTGCCCGGCAGGCATGTCCGCGCGCACAGGGTTCTCCTCCGTGCCCAGCTTGTGCCGCTCGGCCTCCTTCAGCGCCGCCCCGAGCCATGGCTGCAACAGCTGCCCGCCCTTCAGCACCTCCGTCGAGACCTGCGGCCCACCATCCGCCGCCTTTGCCGGCGCGCCCGCACAGCCCGCAGTGCACAACGCAACGACCAGGCCCGCAATCAACATTCTACTCTGGCGCCGCATCGGGTCTCCCACGCACTTGTCCAGCGGCACCAGACCATGCCGCTCACCGGCCTGCAATCACCGTCGCCCGTTTGTCGCTTGACGCGTAGCGGGGGTCATGGACAAGGCAGACAGGACGGAGACACCCATGCCCGACCTTTCCTTCCGCTATGCCCGGCAGTCCGACACTCCGTCGCTGGTCGCCCTGATCGAGCGCGCCTACCGCGGCGAAGATACCGCCGGCAACTGGAACTCCGAAGCGCACCTGCTGAAAGGCCCGCGCACCAACGACGAGGAGATTTCCACACTGATCGCGCGCGAGGATTCGCGCTTCATCATCGCGGAAGCAGGCGGCCGCCTCGCCGGCTGCTGCCTCGTTCAGGGGCTCGACGACCCCACCCGCAACTGGTCGAGCGCTGACGGCCCCGTCGATTCCGGCGCAGCCTCCCCGCCGGCAACCGCCGTGAACGCAGCCTATTTCGGCATGTTCGCCATAGATCCCGGCATCCATGGCGGCGGCATCGGCAAGACCCTCATCGCCGAAGCAGAACGCCGCGTGCAGGAACTCTGGGGCGCCAACCAGATGGTGATGACCGTCATCAACCTGCGCACCGCCCTGATCGAATGGTACCAGCGCCGCGGCTACCGGCTCACAGGCGCGACGCTGCCCTTCCCGTTCAGCGACACGACCGGCGAGACCACGCGCGACTTCCACCTCGTCGAAATGCGCAGGGACCTGCGCTGATGCGCTATGTGGCTCTCCTGCGCGCCGTGAATGTAGGCGGCCGCAAGGTGACAATGAAGGAGCTGCGCGAGCGGGCGGAAGCGCTTGGCTATGAGACCTGCCGTACGCTGATCGCGAGCGGCAATCTCGTGTTCGAGACGAAGAAGACGCCAGAAGCCCGGCTTGAAGCAGCACTCGAAGCCATGATCGAGGAATCTTTCGGCCTCTTCTCGGACGTGATGGTCCGCAACCCGGCGGAATGGTCCGCCGCACTCAGCGCCAACCCCTTCCCGAAGAGGGCGAAAGCCGATCCGGTACATCTCGTCTGCATGATCTGCAAGACCAGGCCTGACGCCGCCGTCATCGAATCCTATCTCGAAAAGTTTCGCGCGAAGCATGACAGGGGCGAACAGCTGAGCATAGTCGGCCGCGAAATCTACATCGACTATGGCGACTCAATCGGCGAGTCGAAACTCAACCTCCCGAAGGCCGTCGCCACAGGTACGGCCCGTAACTGGAACACGATGCTGAAGCTAAACGCGATGCTGACCGACTGACACGATTTTTCGAGCATACGCTCGCGTTTTGCCCGGATTCTGCCAACAAGTTGCGTTCAGTTCGATCCGGGATGGGAATAGCGGGGAGCTGACATTGAGACGCATGCTGATGATAGTGCCGCTTGTCGCAGCCGCGGCCTGCACGACCGACGATCTGGACGCCTTCGCAAGTGGGCTCAACCAGGTTGCCTATGAACTTGACGCGCAGAGGAATGCGCCTTGCCCGATCGGAATGTATCGACAGCAAGTGTATGGCACGTTGGCCACCTCCTATCCGCAGTACAGTTACGAGCAGGTCGGCTATCAGGTGGACCCGCTGGGCGGCGGTTACTCGTACTGCGCCTTCCCCGTCTACTACACCTACGAGGACGACCACCATCACGGCGGCAGGCGCGACCACGACCGGCATCGCGACGATGACGGCTATTCAGACGGCTACCGCGACGGCTATCGCGACGGGCAACGCGATGAATGACTAGTCGCACCTCTTCCCTGAAGGTAGAACCGGACAGGCGGAGACCGCAATGATCCTCGAAACCATCGAAGTGGGCGGTTGCCGGTCCTACATCCTCGGCTGTCCCAACACGCATGTCGGCGCCGTGATCGACCCCGAGATCAGCGCCATCGAGCGCTATCGCGGCCTCGCCGTCAGGCACGGCCTGACGCTCCGCTACGCCATCGACACCCACACCCACGCGGATCATTTCTCCGCCGCGCGCGAGATCGGCAAGGCGCTCGGCGCCCAGGTGGTGATGAGCCATCTCTCCCCCGCCCCCCATGTCGACATCAAGCTTGATGACGGCGACCTCCTCCTTATCGGCGAAATTCGCCTGCAGGCGATGGCCACGCCCGGTCACACCGCCGACTCCAGCTCCCTCTACACGCAAGGCCATGTTTTCACCGGCGACGCCCTGCTGATCGGCGGCACCGGGCGCACCGACCTGCCCACGGGCGATCCGGAACAGCTCTATGACAGCCTGTTCAACCGGCTGCTCAAGCTCGACCCAGCCACAGAGATTCATCCCGCCCACGAATACAAGGGCCGCGCTGGCTCCACGATCGGCGAGGAAATCACGAGCAACCCGCGCCTGCAGAAGACCGACCGCGCAGACTTCGTCGCGATGATGCGTGCACTCAACATCCAGGCGCCCACCCACCTCACCGAAGCGCTGCGCGTCAACATGAGCGGCGCGAAATCCGTGGCCCGCCTGCTGTCCGAAGCAAGCGCGTCCGTCCCCTTCATGGCGATGGACGAACTCTCCCGCCGCATCGCCGCCCGCCAGAACGACCTCGTGATCCTCGATGTGCGCGAGAAAGACGCATTCGACGCCGGCCACCTGCCAGGCGCAGTGCATTTGCCGCGCGGCCAGCTCGAACTGCGCGTCAACGAGGCTTTCCCCGATCCCACCGTGCGCATCGTCGCGGTCTGCGACTTCGGCAAGATCTCCACCCTCGCCGCCGCAACCCTCCGCTCCCTCGGCTTCCGGCACGCCAGCGCCCTCGACGGCGGCATGAAGGCGTGGCGCGAGGCCGGTCTGACGACGGAAGAATAGTGGTTGCCGGCCTGTCACCCCCTCCACACGCTCGCGCGGATCAAGCATGATTGCGCGAGCTGGACGGGCGGAGGCGTGACCATGAAACTCCGGATTGCGATCGTGGCGCTTGCCGCCTCACCCGCCCTCGGCGCCTGCACCACCGACGAACTGGCCCTCGTCGGCGCCGCCCTCTCGCTTTACAGCGACCTCGAATACCTCGACGGCGACTGCGCCTTCGGCCTGCACAAATACTACGACAGTCAGGGCCACCATCACTGTTCGATCAGCGACGACGAATACCATCAGGACGGCACAGGCCATCACCACGACCAGAACTAAAGCTCGGTCACGAACCGTCGAAGCTGGTCATTGCCCCCCGCCCTGCGCTAAACTTGGCGCGCATGACCGACACCCTCACCATCGAACGCCGCTTCAACGGACCGCATGATTCCGGCAATGGCGGCTATTCCGCCGGGCTTGCCGCGCAACTCCTGCCCAACGCGCAAGCCGTCGAAGCAACCATCCGCGCCCCGATCCCGCTTGACCTAACACTGCGCACGCACCCCGCAGGGGACGGCATCGACATCATGACGGACGACGCCTCAATGCGCATCCTCATCATGTCGCTCCAGCCGACGCATCTCGAAATGCCGGTCGTCCAGTCTCCCGGCCTGCAGGCCGCCAGCGTCGCCGCCCACGCCTTCCGCGATCCAGACGACCACGTCCTGCCGCACTGCTTCGTCTGCGGACCGAACCGCGCCGTCGGTGACGGCCTGCGCATCTTCGCGGACTGGCTGAAGGACCCATCCGGAATCGAGAATCCGAACGCCTTCCCCATTGTCGCCGCGCCCTGGCAACCCTCGCCAGACCTCGCCGATTCATCAGGCCGCATCGCCCCTGAATTTCTCTGGGCCGCGCTCGACTGCCCCGGCGCCTTCGCCATCAACAAGGAGCCGATCCTGCTCGGCCGCATGTCGGCGCGCATCATCGAACGCCCCACCACCGATGCTCCCATCGTCGTCATCGCATGGTCGAAAGGCCAGGACCGCCGCAAACACTTCGCCGGCTCCGCCCTCTTCAATGAAGCAGGCGACCTGCTCGCCTTCTCCGAACAGACCTGGATCCAGATCAACGCCCACGCCCCGCCGAGGGAGATGTGAGCGGCAATGGCAAATCTGGAGGTTGACCCCAGCGCTGCCAGAGTGTTGGAGCCCGCGCTTGCGCCCGGCGACAAACTGTTATGGGCAACGCATCCGCACCGAGGAAAGATAGGCCCCGTCACCGCCCTGCTAACGTTGCTGGCGTTTGCCGTGTACGGGTGTTTTGCGTACTTCCTGTTCTTGTTGGCCTATCACTACGCGCTGACGCTTTGGGGGATACCGATCGCCGTGCTTTTGAGCGTGTTAGCGATCTGGGCCGTAGCTCGGTTTTTTGTCGGACCTTTGGTCGGACCCAAAGCGTTCGCGTTCGGGGCCACCGAACGGCACATCATCGTTGCTCGATCCATTCCGCGTCATGTCTGGGACGTCATCCCGTTTCACGAGATGTCGGCAGAATGGGTTCGTCATGGCGCTGGACGAGGCCGCGTGCAATTTGGCCCGCGCGTCGCCGTAGGCGGGCAGAACCCGCCCCACAATCCCTTCGGCCGATTTGGGACGGCTGGAAATGGGCTGAAGAGGCCGAAGCATCAATTGCCACCCGCCATTAACAACGTTGCCAACGTGGAAGACGTGCGAGCGTTCATATTACAGCGTATCGCGTCGGCGACTCCTCCCCCCATCGAGCAGAAACCGCCGCCACGGAGGAAATATCCGGTTCATGGGACGCGGTCAGGTTAGTTCGTACTTCGTGCAATGGTTTGATCATGCCGGCGCGCTATCCGCATCCGGCCCGGCTCTAGACGCAACCCCGCCTTTCAGCGCAAATCCCACATGGCTGTCGCACTGATGATCGCAATGGGAGCACTCGGCCTCGCCGCAATCGCTGCGTGGCTGATGGCCATCCGCACCGCGCGCCGCATCCCGCAGGCGGCAACCGCAACGCCGGGCAAACCCCGCAACCTCGCCAGCATCATCCGCGCCGCCTTATCGCCCACGCCGGAAGACAAGGCAGACCCGGCCTTGCAGAAACAACTCCGCGCGCAGGTCCAGATCGCGCTCGCCTGCCTGCTCGCCATGGCCATCGCCAGCTTCGCCCTGCCGCTCACGCCCGGCGCCGCGCCGACCGCCGTGGCGGAGGCGGCCCCCACGCCGCATGATCCCACCGGAACGACGCTCACCTACATCCGCTCCAACCAGGACGGCACGCTGCCCGAGCGCATCATCGTCCACATTGTCTCGCCCACCGAAGTCCATGTCGCCAAGATGGTCGCGCCCTGCACCGACGCCGCCTACGTCACCGCCGTGTTCGATCCCGCGACGCAGGAAGCCACGCGCCTCGTCGGCGGCCGCCTCACGCGGGAGAGCACGCAGAACCCGCAGGCCTTCATCGATCTTATCCCCGCCACCCGCACGCTCGAAGTCCGCCTCGGCGATGCCGCCTCCGCGCCCGCTGAAACGCATCCGGCACCGCCCGCGCCCTGGCGCATCTACGATTTCGATCTCGCCGAGTTCGCGATCTTCGGACCGCGCGCGCGACAGGATTTCACCTTCGGCTTCGCCATGGCATGGCCCGACGGCACGTCCCCCGCCCTCCGCATCCTCGGCGCCGTCCACGCCAAATTCCTGTACAGCTCCGAGGATGGCGCAAAGGACCACTACCGCCTCTCCGGCCCCGCCTTCACCGATCCCGTCGTAGGCAACCGCGGCGGCGAACTCATCGCCGATCCAAAGACCGGCCACGTCATCGAAGCCCGTTTCGGCCGCCCCAATCACCCCGGCTACGACAACTTCATGCTGAAACTGATCGAAGCCACCCCCGCCCCCGCCGGCGCCGAAGCGTGGCGCAAGACGCTGGCCGATCACTGGAGCAACTGCCCGGCGAAAGACGCGGGCGGTTAGGAACTTCCCTCGGCTGCGGGATCACTCTATGTTCGGGATATCCCGAGGGGCGCGAACGGACGTTCGCTGAGATCGTCGCCATTCCGCGCGAGCACCCTTAGAACCTGCTCCGGATCATGCCGGCGAAGGGACTGGAGAGACGATGACAGACCAGAATCAACCCACGACTCCACCGCCGCCCGGCGCCATCCCGGTGGAAAACCTCCACAACGGCCTGCGCGGACAGTTGCAGAA
>CAIKXW010000060.1 GCA_903831485.1 uncultured Alphaproteobacteria bacterium
ATCGTGGCGTCCGAGATCGTGAACCCGCCTCCATCGCCACGCACCATCGCGGACTTCAGCGGGCCTGAACCGTTCGCCAGCCGCAGCGCAGGCGAGGGGAGCAAGTCCAGCGGCGATAGCGAGGCGTCGAAGTCGCCCAGGCCGACGCCGCGCCAGGCCACGCGGCGAAGCTGACCGCTCCAGATCGTGCCGGATGCCTCGCCGAGGGTCAGGTCCGCTGGCGCGCGCGCAGCGTCCCATGCCATGCGAAGCGGAAACATGGCCGCCAACGCAATGACGAATGCGAGGAGAAGCGCGCCACCGCGCAGCCACCAGGTCACGACGAAGCCCCGAAGGATGCATCCGCTGACACCCCGCCTTCCCGTGCAGCCGTGATGGAGAGCGAAGTGAGGACAGCCGCGCCTGAAGCCTCGGTTGCCCATGCAAGCACGTCGATCGACCTTGGCGATGCGAGCCGCAGGACGGCCGCGCCATCGACGATGCGCGCGTCCAGAACTGTGAGGCCTTGCGCCGATGCCGAGGCCTCAAGCTGCGCCAGCGCTTCCTCGGTAAGGGTTGGGGCCGCGTCGATCCTGGCCGCAAGTTCGCGCGCCTCGACGAGGTCGGCGGCCGCGCGGGCATGCCTGTCGGCGGCGCTGCGTGCGGCTGACTGGCCGGGCAGCATCACGCCATACACGGCCGTGATGGCAAAACCGATCGCAAGCGCTGCTCCGACCAGAATGCGCTCGCGCGGCGACAAGCGCGCGACTGCATCGCGAATTGTTTGGAGCAGCTTCATGGCGCGGCCGTCACGGTCAGTTCAACGGGAATGCTGTTGGGCTCGCTGAGCCCCGGCGTCTCCACCAGCTGCAGTCCGCTCGAGGCGATATGATCGCGCATCGGCTGCAGCAGCGACGTGTTGGGAACGCTGACATGCGCGGTCACCGCATCGCCATCGAATGACAGCCGGGCGATCGCGACGCCGGGCGAACGCGCCAGCCCCTCGACAACAGTTACCGCATTCTGCAGCCCCGCCGCGGCGCGTGCGCGCGGCAAACCCGCCTCGCGCAACTGAGCGAGCGGATTGACGATCCGCTGCGCGTTGGGAAGGGCCTTGCGCGCAACCGTCTCTGCTTCGGCGCGCAGGTGCGCCGTTGCTGAATTCAGCTGGCCCGCTTCTATCCATGGAAGTATTGCGAAGATCGTCAGCGCGGCGGCTGCAGCCATCGCCGCGGCTATCGGCATGACCTGCGGCGCAGACTTCTTTGCAGTCCCGCCCGCCACGAAAAGGTTCGGAACAAGCAGGTGCCGGCCCTGACGGATGCAAGCGGCGACGGCGCTTTCGAAATCCACCTCCTGCACCTGCCGTTCGCCCAGGAGCAGCGGGAGCAGATCCCGCTCGCATGCGAACGCACTTGTCTCCGTGCGCACGAGGCAATCGCCGTGCTGCGCAACGATCGCGCCTCCAGCCTCTGGCGCCGGCAGCATCGCGAAATCCGCAATCACGGCGTCAGGCGCATGGCCGTTAGCCTTGGCTCGGTCCACCAACGCGTCGAGTGCGGCGCGCGCCATGACATGCGCCATCCGCGTGTCGCCCTGCACGGGCGAGAGGGCGCACACGCAGTCGCTGGCCGGCATCGCCATGTCCGGGGCAAGTCGCGAAAGCGTGGCCGCGCGCGCCTGCGCGTCAGTCCGCCCCAGCGATTCCACACTGCGCGCCATGACGAGTGCACCGGGCACCAGCAGGATCCGCGCCGGACTGCGAGCAGCGCTGGTCTGAACGCTGCTCGTGCGCCAGACGTCGCCATCGCTTGCCGGAGGCAGTATCAGTTGAACTGTCTTCATCTGTCTTCCGTCCATCGTCTGGCGGCGGTCACGAAGCCATTGCCGCCGCGCACCATCAGGCCGGATATCGCGGCCTCCGCATCTGCATGCGTGACGATGACGTCGATGCCCAGATAGTGCGTATCGAGCGTCAGCGCCTGAAGCGCGCGTTGGTCGATCGCCGCTGCAGCGATTGCAGGATCCGACAACGCTTCGCCAAGGCTTTGCCAGCCGGTGACCGGACGGCGGCGTAGCAGGTCGCGAGCCTGTGTCGGCGTGATCTTGCCGCCCGACATGGCGACGAGGACCGGCGCCTGTTCGGACGTCAACGCATTTAGATTGATCCGCGATGGACCAACACCGGGCAGCACGCAGAGCCACGGCCGCAGCTTCGCCAGAACATCCGGCGTGAAGCCGCGGATGGCGCGAAGCTCGCTGAACTCGGACAGGGGCTCGCTGCCGGAGAGATAGGGCGGGGCGAGCGCAGTGTAGGCTGCGTCGTCCGCGCCCACCGCGCCGCCGACCGTATCGATCCAGCCGACCAGCGCATCGGCAAGTTCATTCGACTTGGCCGACGAAAGACCCTGCATCTCCATCAGCGCAATCACCTGCGCAACGCCTGCCGCGTCGCGCTGGTAGATGTCGCCGGCGCCGGATACGACGCTGTTGGCGTTGATGCAGGTCGAGGCATCGCGTACGGCCACCTGCATCATGCCATGGTCGAGGGGGAATGCGCCCGTTCGCGGCGGGCCGGCAAGCGCTGTCCGCGGCAGTGCGCCCGAGACCAGATCCTCCGCCATCACGCGCGCATAACCCTCCGCCCCGATCGCGAACCATTGCGCCTGAGCCGTGCTCTGCGCATTCGCGCTGAGACGCTGGTCGCGCCGCATGTCCGCCAGAGCCGATACTGCAATGGCGGACAGGCCGGCCACCACGATCAGCGCCGTCAGCAGGGCCGCGCCCTTGTCCTGTGGTTTGCCTTGTGGCGATTTCTTCCGTTTCCAGTTCATCGCACCGCCGCCTCTGGCAGGAGGAAGACCTGAGACACTGGCCCGCCGTCGGCCAGGTCCAGCGAGACGCGAATGGCGCGGGGCAGCGGGCGGTTCGGCGCGCCAGCCCAACCTTCCATCCATTGATCGAAGTCGAGAAATTCCAGCCGCAAGGACCGCACGCCTTCGGCCAAGACCTGCGGCGGCTGCAGCGGCGAACCGTCCACATGCCTACGCCACATTCGCTCGAGACGGCCGCCGATCAGCCGATACTCGACATACTGCAGAGACGCGCGATCCTGTTCGAGCGGATTGTCCCAGCCGCGCCGCACGAGCGACAGGAAGACGCCGCCGCCCAGCGCGCCGCCCGACAGGGCCGCCTGCGCCTTTGCGCCGTTGACATCGCGGGCGCGTCTGGCCGCGGCCTGGCTGAGGTCCGCCTTCATGATTGCGCGCAACCGCATCAGGGTGTGCGTGCTCTCCTGATGGGCGCGAATTGAGTCCTGGCTCGCGGCCGACGCGCTTGATACCGCAAGCGCTCCCGTGGCCAGCATGGCAAGCGCGAAGAGGGCGACCAGGGTTTCGACCAGCGTGAACCCCTTCATCGCGCCGCCCTGAAGCTCGAATACTCGGCCAGCACCTGGGCGCGCCCTGTCTCGCGTACGCTCACGTCAATGCGCAGGATGCGCGGTTCGGGCGAGGGCGCCACGCGCATCTCCCAGTCCCACGTGCGTGAGAGCGCAGTCTCGCTCCCGCGTGTCGCTCCGGTCGGCGGCGGCCGGCTCATCGCCATGGCTTCGGCAATCCGATTTTCCGCAACGATGCCCGCAATCAGGCGCGCCTCGCCGGCATCTGCATTGCGCCCACTCTGACCGAGGACATTGAGCGTCGCCATCGCGCCAAGGCTGAACACGGCGATGGCGACGACGACTTCGAGCAGCGAGAATCCGGACTGCGATCGCGCTGTCATGGCGCCGCCTCGTCCAGCCTGGCGATCCGGCCCGACGGCGCGATGACGACGCCATCCTTCGCGTCTTCGTTGAACAGCGTGAACGATGCCGGTTCGGCAAGTCCCACGGGGTCGAACACAATGATCGCCGGCAAACGGCCGTCCCCTGCCGCGACGGTGGTTTGCTCGTTCCACGATGTCATCTCGACCTCGCGCGCCGGCCCGAGCTGGCTGGCGACGCGGGTGGCGTATCCGGTCTCTGTCACCTCCACCATGACAGTGCGGTTCTCGACCAGTGCAAGATCGCGCGCGGCGGCAAGACTCCGGATCAGGCGGTCGGTTTCATTGGCAAGCTGCCCGGATGGACCCGGCGCGTTCACGACCACGAGGCCGGCCGCAAGCGAGACGATGGCGAGAACCACCATCATCTCGATCAGCGAAAAGCCGGCCTCGCGACGCATGCCCGTCCCCCGTTCAATTCCAGTTGCCGATGTCGGCGTCGAGCCCTTCGCCGCCGGGCGCGTTGTCAGCCCCGAGCGAATAGACATCGAACGCCCGCGCGCGGCCCGGATAGGCGTACTGGTAAGGATTGCCCCACGGATCTTCCGGCAGCCGACGGATATAGCCGCCCTCGCGATAGCGTTCCGGCTTCACGCTCGCAGGCGCATTGACCAGCGCGGTCAGCCCATCCTCGGTGCGCGGGTAACCGAAATTGTCCATCTTGAACGTGTCCACCGCCAGCTCGAGCGTCGCGATATCGGCCTTGGCCTTGTCGACCATCGCCTTGTCGCGGCTCGGCAGAACGTTGATCAGCACCAGCGTCGACAGCAGGCCGATGATGACCATTGTCACCATCACCTCGATCAGGCTGAAGCCGGCCTGATTTCCTGCGCGTTTCAGACGTTGAGCGTGTTGATCTGCAGGATCGGCAGAAGGATCGACAGGATGACCAGGCATACAATGCCTCCCATGATGAGAATGATGGCAGGTTCGAGAAGACTGAGCGCGACGGACGTTGCGGCGCGAACATCGCGTTCGAGATAATCGGCGGCACGGTCCAGCATGGGCTCCAGCTTGCCGCTGTTCTCCCCGCTGGCAGCCAGATGAACAAGCAGTGGCGGAAACACTTTCGCGCGGCGCAGGGCGGAGGAGAGGCCCATGCCCTCATGCACCTGCACCGCCATGTCGTTCGCAGCGGCGCGGATCACAGTGTTGCCCGCCGTCTTCCCGGCGAGGTTCAGCGCCTCCAGCACGGGCAGGCCGCTACCGATCATGGTCGCCAGCGAGCGCGACAGGCTGGCCGACTCGACATTCCGGATCACCCGGCCAACGATCGGCAACCTCAGGAGCATGCCGTCGAACGCCAGACGCGGCCCCGGGCGCGTCATGGCCCACGCAAAGAGCGCGAGCGACACCGCAATCCCAAGCATGATCGCCCATCCCCAGTGCAGCATCACGTTCGAGATCGCGATCATCGCGTTTGTGATGTCCGGCAGCCGCTGCCCTGATATGTCGAACTGCTCCACCACCCGCGGCACCACAAATGTCATCAGCGCGACGATGACGCCAAGCGCGACGACAGCGAGCACGATCGGATAGACCAGCGCGGACGACACCTTCGCCTGCATGTCCTGCTTCTTCTCGAGAAGGTCGGCCAGCCGCTCCAGAACCTGTGGCAGCGACCCGGAAGCCTCGCCGGCCGCCACCATCGCGCGATAGGTGGGCGGGAAGGCAGGCCCCAGCCGCGCCATCGCGTCGGACAGGCGCATCCCTTCCACCACACCGGTATGCACACGCGAGAGCAGTTCGCGCTGCTTTCGACTCTCGGCCTGCTCAGCCAGCGAACGCAGCGCCTCCTCGATCGGGGCAACTGTCGCAAGTGTCCCCATCTGCCGAGTGATCAGCGCCAGTGCGCCTGCGCCTAGCCGGATGGGCCGCGCATTGCGCGTCGTCGTCGCGCCGGTTCCCGCCGTGATCTGCGTCGCCACAAGGCCGCGGCGTTCCAGCGTACGCCTCGCCGCATCTCCATCGGTGCTCGCCAGTGCGCCGGTGAGTGTTCGCCCTGAGCGGTCGATGGCGCTGAACTCAAAGGTCGGCATGCCTGCTTCCCTCCGGCCGGATGATGCGCAGAGCTTCCTCGATCGTGGTCTCGCCGCGCAGCACAGCCTCCCGCGCCGATTGTGCAAGTTGCGGCGCGTTGGCGAAGGCATGCGCCTCCAGCTCGCCCTCGGGCGCATTCGCCGAGATCAACCGACGCAGGCCTTCATCGGCACGCACCAGCTCAAACAGGCCTAGCCTGCCTGCATAGCCGGTGCCCCCACACTGCGGGCATCCGGCAGCGCGGTAGATCATCGCGCCCGGCGTGATGCCGGCGAGCGCCGCGCCCGTTGCATCGACAGCTTCAGCCCTGCGGCACGCCATGCAGACGCGCCGCACGAGCCGCTGCGCGATCACGCCGCGCAGGGTGGAGGCGATCAGGAATGGCTCGATCCCGATATCGCGAAGGCGCGTCACCGCGCCGATGGCGTCATTGGTGTGCAGCGTCGTCAGCACCAGGTGGCCGGTCAGGCTCGCCTGCACCGCGATCTGCGCCGTCTCCGCGTCGCGGATTTCGCCCACCATCACCACGTTCGGGTTCTGGCGCAGGATTGCCCGCAGCCCGGCCGCGAACGTCATGCCGACCTTAGCATTCACCTGTGTCTGCCCGATGCCGTCGATGGCGTACTCGATCGGGTCTTCGATCGTCAGGATTGTCCTGCTTGCGTCATTCAGCAGGCGCAGGCCCGCATAAAGCGTGGTCGTCTTGCCAGCGCCCGTGGGACCCGTCACCAGCACGATGCCGTTGGGCTCCTTCAGTGCTGCACGGAACGCGCCAGCGATGTCCTCCGGCATGCCGAGATCGTCCAGCTGCAGGCCCACGCGTTCGCGATCCAGCAGGCGCAACACCACACGCTCACCCGCCTTCGCGGGCAGGGTGGACACGCGCACGTCCAGCGTGCGCCCGCCAATCGTCAGCGAGATACGCCCGTCCTGCGGCACGCGCCGCTCTGCTATATCAAGCCGCGACATAACCTTGATGCGCGAGACCAGGACAGGCGCGAGCCGCGCCGGCAGACGCGCCGTCTCAGACATCACGCCGTCCACGCGCATGCGGATTACAAGCTCTGTATCGTAGGGCTCCATGTGGATGTCGGACGCGCCGATGCGCGCCGCTTCCGCCATCAGCCCATTGATGAGACGGATAACCGGCGCGTCGTCGCGCGCGTCCAGAAGGTCCGCAACCGGCGGCAGCCCGTCGATCTCGCCCAGAGCGTCGGAGCGGCCCATCTCCTCCGCCGCGCCCACATCGATGCCGGATGCGCCATAGACTTCAGCAAGCTTACGCTCGAACTCGCCCGTGCTGACGGTCTCGACAACCAACCGTGCGCCGCCGAGC
>CAIKXW010000061.1 GCA_903831485.1 uncultured Alphaproteobacteria bacterium
CAGCGGCGCCAATGCGCAGATCCTGGTCGGCGCCGGCGTCTACAGCGTCGAGGACCTCGCCAGCATCGATCTCGATACCCTGATGGATGCGATCGAACTGTTCGCGAGCTCCAACGAAGGGGAGCGGCTGCTGCGCGACGGTGCGGCGCCGCAGCGCGAGCAGGTGGAAGCGTGGATAAAGTCGGCGGCGGGGCTCTTCAAGGACCGCACGGCCGCGTAGTTTAACCGCCGCAAAGGCGCATTCACCATTTGCGAGGCGCCGGCGCACGGGCGCCGTACGCGGAACCTGCAGATTCTCTCACACGCTTCGGCGCGATAAGTGATTGAATTCACGTCGTTCAAAGATGAACGGTGCGCGTCCTTCTTTTATGAACGGATGAGTCGTCCTGCGTTCAGGTTCAGTGCGTTGTTATGGGGTCAAGAGACTGAAAGGAGTACCCCAATGCGTCTCATTGCTTCTTCGCTTCTGGCGGGCCTGCTCACTGTGACCGCAGTGGCGCCTGCCTTCGCCGACGACGATCATCGCCGCAAGCATGACCGCCGCGACGACCGGCGTGATCATCGCCGTGACTGGCGGGATGATCGTCGGGATGACCATCGCGACTGGCGCCACGATCGCCGTGACGATCGCCGCGATCGCCGTGGCTGGTATGATGACCGCGGCGGCCACCACTACTGGTCGCGCGGCGACCGCTTCGACCGCCGCCACTACAACAGCTATGTCGTGGTGAGCGACTATCATCGCTATCGCCTGCCGCCCCCGCGTTACGGCCAGCACTATTACCGGGACAACGACACCGGCGAGATCCTGCTAATCGCCGCCGCAACGGGCCTCGTTCTCTGGGCGCTGACCAACTAGGCGAGACAAAGCCAGCGGCCTGGCGCCGTTCTCTCTCACCCGCCGGTCGCCGCGGCCGCCCCTTCCCCGAGGGGCGGCCGCTCTCGTTCGGGCAACTTGACTTCCCCGTGGCCGCGGCGACAGTCCGCGCCAGCAACAATCACAGGGAGCGCGACATGCGCAGCATTCTCGCGGCAGTTTCGGTCATGGCGCTTGCAGCGGCCTGCAGCCCGGCAGAACCGCCCAAGCCGGTGGCGCTCGCGCCCTCCGCCACGGCTTATGCCGACCTGCAGAAGCTGCTGATCGAGGCCAAGCCGGGTGACACGATCGAGATCGGCGAAGGCCGGTTCGACTTCACCGACGGCCTGTCGCTCACGGTCGATGGCGTGACGATCAAGGGCGCGGGGCAGGACAAGACCTTCATCTCGTTCAAGGGCCAGACAGGGGCGGGCGAGGGGCTGCTGATCACGTCTGACAATGTCACGGTGACCGGCTTCACGATGGAGGACCCCAAGGGCGATGGGATCAAGTCCAAGGGCGCCGACAACATCACCTACAAGGACCTGAAAGTCGTCTGGACCGGCGGGCCGCTGGCGACCAATGGCGCTTACGGCGTCTATCCGGTCGAATCCAAGAACGTGCTGGTCGATGGCGTGACGGTGAGCGGCGCCTCCGACGCCGGCATCTATGTGGGCCAGTCGGAGAACATCATCGTCCGCAACAGCCGCGCGGAATACAATGTCGCGGGCATCGAGATCGAGAACTCGAAATTCGCCGACGTGCACGACAATGTCGCGACCAGGAATGCGGGCGGCATCCTGGTGTTCGACCTGCCGGACCTGCCGGTGATGGGCGGGCACTCGACGCGCATCTTCAACAACCAGGTCGTCGAGAACGACACGCCGAACTTTGCGCCTCCCGGCAACATCGTGGCCAGCGTGCCGACGGGGACGGGCGTGCTGTTGATGGCGAACCGGAATGTCCACGTGTTCGGCAACACGTTCGACAAGAATCAGACCGCGCATGTGATGGTGGTTTCCTACTCGAACGAGATCAAGGATCCGAACTACAACCCGCTGCCGCGCGACTTCGTCATTCGCGACAACACCTACGGCGTCGGCGGCAATGCGCCGGCCGGGCGCCTCTCGCCGCTTGCGGCGGCGCTTGGCGGATCGCTACCGGCAATCGTGTGGGATGGCGTGACGAAGTATGGCGACAAGACCGAAGAGGTGCGGATCGCCGTGCGCGAGAAGCCGGAAGTGGGCTTCATCAATCTCGGCCTCGGCAGTACGCCCCCGGATCTCACCAAGGCCAATCCGTCGCCCACGCGTCCCGCTGACGCGCAGATCGAGGAGCCCAAGCCGGTTGTGCTCGAGCACGACAAGCCGAAGGCGGCCGCGGAGGGCGCTTGAGTCGCGGGGTGAGCCTGCGGTTGCGTATTGCAACCGCTTGCTGCTCGTCGATGATCGCTGAATGACGCGAATGCGTGTTTCCCTCCCGGCGTTGGTTGCCGCTTGCCTGCTTGCCCTGTCGGCCTGCGGCCAGCCCGCTGGCGTGCGCGACGCGGTGATCGTCGGCGAGGACCCGGCGCCCAAGCTGTCGGACTATGGCCTGTTCAGCGACGTGTCGGCGCGGGAACCGGCCGAGGGCGTCGTGCCCTACGATCTCGTCAACGCGCTGTTCTCGGATCACGCAGCAAAGCATCGCGCGGTGTACGTGCCGAAGGGAAAATCTGCCGCCTACACCGAGAGCGGCGTATTCGATTTTCCGGTCGGGTCCGTTCTGATCAAGACCTTCGCGTTTGCGCCGGACATGCGCGAGCCCGCGAAGGACGAGCGGTATGTGGAGACGCGTCTTCTGATCCGCAAGGCGGACGGGTGGGTCGCCTATCCCTATGTATGGAATGCCGAGGAGACCGAGGCGGTCTATTCGCCAGTGGGCGACAAGCAGGTGATCGAGACGATCTCGCCGGATGGCGAGGCGCTGGCGATCAATTATGCCGTGCCCAATCGCAACCAGTGCAAGGAATGCCATTCGCTTGGCGACGACTTCGTGCCGATCGGCCCGACGGCGCGCAACCTGAATCATGTTGGACCGCAAGGCGTGGCGCAACTTGCTGACTGGGAGGCGCGCGGGATTCTGACGGGTCTGCCGGCCGATGCGCCGGCGGCGCCGTCGATCAAGAGTGATGCGCCGATCGAGGATCGCGCGCGGGCATGGCTCGACATCAACTGTGCACACTGCCATCGCGCGGGCGGAGGCGCGTCGAACTCGGGGCTGTTCCTGGCGTGGAACGAGACCAACCCGACAGGCTGGGGCGTACACAAGCGGCCCACGGCGGCGGGCAGGGGGTCGGGCGACAACCTGTTTGTCATAGAGCCGGGGCATCCGGATCAGTCGATCCTGTTGCACCGGATGGAGTCGGTCGAGCCGGGTGTGGCGATGCCCGAGCTTGGCCGCTCGCTGATTGATCCGGTCGGCATCGCGCTTGTTCGCAGCTGGATCGCCTCGATGCCACCGGTCGAGCCTTAGGCCCAATCCGGTCTGAATTGTTTCACGCAACCGAAGCGCAGCCGTCAGATGGCTGTCATCGATTCAGGCGAGATGGACCGCGCAGCCAGCACGAGCTGCGGATAACGACGGATCCTCCCCATGATCGCCATCAGAGGTCTTGCCCTCGCCGCCGTTGCTGGCGCGTCGGCCATCGCGTTTGCGCCGCCCGTCGCCGCAGGCCGGGACAGCGCATCCTTCATGATCGAAGCGCGCTACGACGCAACGCGCACCGCGCTCGACAATTATCTCGCCTTCGCACGCCAGATCGAGCGCGCCTGCAGGCAGCACGGCGTTCGCGGGCTCGAGGTGCGCGAGCAGGAGCGGGACTGCGCGCGCGAGACCATGGACCGGCTCGTGGGTCGCATGGATCGCGCCGAGCTTACCGCCCTCAATGATCTTCGTATCGGCCGCCCCGCTGACTCCTCCCGCATGCTTGCCGTGCGCTGAGGACCACGTGGCTGCTGGGCGGGCGGGGACCTCGTCTCCGCCCGCTCCGTTTTCTCAGGCTTTCAGCAGCGGCAGACCCGTTCGCTTGCGCCAGCCATTCAGCGCCTCAATCGGGTTTTCCGCCCTGCTGAAATAGCCGAGCGGCGTCTCGGTCATGTACGGTCCAATACACTGGAAGTGCCGCCG
>CAIKXW010000062.1 GCA_903831485.1 uncultured Alphaproteobacteria bacterium
AGGCTGTCAGCGGCGAGTACCGCCGCCTGTTCGGCGAAGAAGCCGCACTGCCTCGCGAATAGGCATTTTCGACGCAATGCGCGTGTTTCCAAAGACAACTGACCATCAGCTGACCCGGGACATTCCCGCGTGTGCATCTTTTCGCGACAGAGTCGATTAGCGTACCGATCTTTTCCCCCCACGCGCGCACACTGCGCGCGGTGATGGAGAAACGAAGGTCATGGCGAATGACGTCTCGAACTTCACGACCGTCGGCGTATCGAACAGCCCGACTGGCGACGGGCAGGCGCCGGGGCGCGACCCGCTGCGCATGGAAATTCTGAGACTGCGCCGCCAACTCAAGGATGCTGACAAGCTCTCACTCCAGCATGCGGTGATGCTGCGGGAGGGCAACCACCGGATCAAGAACAGCCTCCAGCTTGTCGCCAGCCTGATACGCCTGCAGGCGCGGCAGGAGTCCAGTGCTCCTGCCCGCGAAGCGCTGCGAGCCGCCGCCGCGCGCATGAGCAGCGTCGCCGGGATCCACGACGCGCTTCAGGCTACCGAGGGAAACGGGCCCATCAATCTCGGCGCAACGCTTCGGAAACTCTGCATATCGCTACAAACCATGGCGGGAGACACGGATCACATCGAGGTCGTCGTCGACTCCGACGAAGTCGAAATCCCGGTCGCGCTGGCGCAACGCGTCGTCCTCGCGGTGAACGAGCTGGTGTCGAACGCCCTGCGACACGCCTTCTTCGAAAGGGAGAAGGGGACGGTCAGCGTCAGCCTGCGCCGCACCGACACCGGCATGACGATCTGCGTCGCCGACGACGGGATAGGACTTCCGCCTCATCATTCCACCACTGAGGGATACGGAACAACGCTCGTCCGCATGATGGTGAAACAGCTTGGCGGCACGCTGCTGATGGAGACCAAGTCAGGCGCGTGTTTCACGATCCTGGCGCCGCTGGATCAGGCCTGAGCCTGCCAGCGCGCCAACCGGCGCCGATTTTCGGCCACCTTGCCGCGATAGTGTTTCAACGCCCTCGCCTTAGCCGTTTCCGGAACAGCGCCTGCGCCAAGGCCCGAGAGTTTTGCTTGCAACTGTTGGCCGGCTTCGACTTTCTCTCTCATCATGAGTTCGTTCTCGCGGTCCGCCCCTGCTCCGCCGCGCGCAACTCTCGCCATGCGCGTGGCGATTACCGAAGACGCTTCGAGACCCAGCATCCAGGTCCGCCACCCGAGGTCGAACCACGGATTCGACGCCCCGCGGCTTGCCACTAGGAGGCCTGCATGGTTTCGGGCGACTGCACGGCGCTGTCCGTCAGCAACCCGTCATCGCCGGGAAGCGAACTCACCATCGCGAACGTCAAGATGGCCGCGACGAACGCCAGGCTGAGAATATGCGAGAGTTTGAGACGGCGTTCTGTCACTGCGAGTATCCTGCCGGTCCGTAAGTGCTGATCATCCCATCTGCGCCGCTTGTCCCGCAGGCGACTTGGCCTTGTCGGGCGCCGGGCCCTTCAGCGAAACGGACGCAGGCCGGTCGCGGCCCAGCGTCCAGTTGGATTTCATCCGCACGAGCGGGTTCGGCGCGCACCAGATTTCCGCAGACCCGTTGAGCGCAGTGACCCAGATCAGGTTGTGCTCCTGACCGTAGTCGATGACGGCGACCGCATAGCCATCGCCCTTGCCGATGACGGTGACGGGGATCGAAGGATTCAGCTGATGGAAGGACATGTAAGCTCCGCGTGGCGTCATGGTGAAAGCGATGAACCAGACCTTCGTTCCATGACAACGCACCAGCGAGCAGCGCCTCGCATGATGCGCATCAGTTGATTTAATCCACGATAACGGCGCGCTAGCCGCATTGATCCCGGGCACGCGACGTGTCTAGAACATATGCAGAACAAACTGCGAGGGGCGCGCCGTGACGCATCTGAAGATCGACTATGTTGAACTGGCCAGCCGCGACATCGGCGCGACGCAGGGGTTTCTGGCGAAGGCGTTTGGCTGGACCTTCGTCGATTACGGCCCGGGCTATCAGGCCTTCGCAAATGCCGGCCTCGACGGCGGCGTCTTCCAGGCCGGCGAGGAGACGCTCACTGCGCCGCTCGTGATCCTGAAGGCGGACGATCTGGAAGCCGCCCTCGCCGCAGTGACCGCGGCCGGCGCGCAGATCGTCGAGCCGATCTTCGCATTCCCCGGCGGCCGCCGATTCCACTTCCGCGAACCGGGCGGCAACGAGATGGCTGTCTGGAGCCAGCGTTGAACTAGGTGCGCTTCGGCGGTGTCGTCGCCGCAATGTGCTTGCGCGCCTCGTCCATCCACCCCGGCCCTTCCGGGAAGGTGACATCGCCGACCCAGAAATCGCCCTTGCACCTGGCGCGCGCGGCGTCATCTGCCGACGTGCCCCACACGATCTCGCCGAACTTCTGGTCGTCGTCGGCCACGATCTCCTCGCCGCCCGGCGCATAGCGCGTGCGCGGGCCGACCCGCACCGTGTTCTTGGCGCAATCGACGGTCATGGCGTGGTATTCCTGCCAGGCCACCTCCTTGCCTTCATGCTTCACCTCGCCCGGCATGTAGACGAACCGCATCCGGAATGTGGCAAGCGTGTCCTCGCGCACGCCGGGTTCGCTGACGAAAACCGCGAACCGCTTGTCAGCCTGACCAACCTTGCGCCACGCCTGAAGCGACGGATCGCCCCCTGTGGTCGCGCACGCCGAAGCCAGCGTCGCCCCGGCCAGCAGGGCCACTGCGAGCCGTCCAGGAATACCGATCGCCATGCGCTCTCCCCGCATCAATGCTTCCCCATCTTGCGTGATTTGCCGTGCATGAGAATCCGCCGCCGGCGTCAGCTGTAATCGCAGATCCGGCTCAGCTTGTTGTCGCGCAACTCGAACATGGTGGCCCCGCGGATCGAGACATGCTCGCCCTGCCGCACATGCTGGCCCAGTTCAGCGGCGGCGACGCCCGAGAACACCGTTTCGGCGGCCGCCCGCTGCCCATCCACCAGGATGGTCACGACTTCGTGTCGCCGCTCGCGGAAGGCCCGCGTCGTCGCCTCGATCACTTCGCGCATCTCGTCCTTGCCGCTCAAGCGGATCGAGCCGCCCGGATTTGAGATGGTCTCGAACACGACGTCGTCGGCGCAGCACTCCAGCATGCCGTCGACATCGTTCGAATTGTACCGCTCGACATAGCGGCGAACGAGGGTGGCGACGTCGGACATTCTGACTCCTGAGGGGCGCGCAGCCGCACGAATCGATCCCGCATCCACTAGGCCTGCGGACTGATTTGAGGCAACTGGACCCGGCGTTTCTGACAAGGCGGCAATACGCGCCGCCCACGAGACGGGCTACTGCGGCAAAGAAACCGCACGAATGTGACCATAAGACGACGGACGCCCCCATATGGTGAGCGTTCACAAGGAGAATTTCATGGCCCTCAAGGTCGCAGTCCTCGGCGCTTCCGGCATGGTCGGCCGCGAGATTCTCGGCATCCTCGCCGAACGCGGCTTCCCCGCCGCTGAGACGGTCGCCCTCACCTCGCGAAAGATGATGGGCGCCGAGATCAGTTTTGGCGACGCCACCCTGAAGGCGAAGGACGTCGACGAGTACGATTTCTCCGACACGCAGGTCTGCTTCATGGCGACCGCCGACAGCGCCGCCCGCAAGTACGGAAACGCCATCGCCGCCGCCGGCTGCATTGTGATCGACACCTCCCGGGCCTTCCGCAACGACCCGCAAGTCCCGCTGATGGTGCCCGAGGTGAACGGCGCCGCGATCGACGGCTACACGCGCCGCAACATCATCGCCGTCCCCGACGGCGTCACCTGCCAGTTGGTCCGTACACTGAAGCCGCTGCACGACGCCGCCGGCGTGGTGCGCGTGGTGGTCGCCACCTACCAGTCCGTTTCCGGCGAGGGCCAGCGCGCCATCGACGAACTCTGGACCCAGACCAAGGGCATCTATGTCAACCAGGCGCCCGACCCCAAGGAATTCCCGCGCCAGATCGCCTTCAACGTCATCCCGTCCGTCGACGAGGTGATGGACGACGGCTTCACCGAGGAGGAATGGCGCCTCTCGAACGAGACAAAGAAGATCATCGACAACGACATCCAGGTCGTCGCCACCTGCGTGCGCGTGCCCACCTTCGTCAGCGTCGGCGAGGCCGTCCATGTCGAACTCGCCCAGCCCCTCTCCGCCGCCGACGCGCGTGCGCTCCTGCGCGAATCCCCCGGCATCCTGCTGATCGACCGCCGCGAGGAGGAAGACGGCTACGAGACCCCGATCGGCGCGGTTGGCGAATGGGCGACCTATGTCTGCCGCGTCCGCGACGACGTCACAGTCGAGAACGGCCTCGCCATGTGGATCGTCGCCGACGATCTTCGCAATGGGGCAGCCATGTGCGCGGTGCAGTGCGCGGAGCTGCTGCTGAACCGGGGCGTGTTTGCCGAGGCGCTTGCCGGCTAGCTCCGAACCGCTAGGAGAAAATCTCCGGATCCGTTGAGAAACTATCGCCCACGCCTCGGCTTACGGCCCGCGCCAAACCGGCCTACTTACCCGCCATGCCCATGAACGCCGAAACACGCGCGGGACTGTTCGCCGCCATCGCCGCCTATGGGCTGTGGGGCTTCCTGCCGCTGTATTTCCAGTTCCTCGGCGACATGCCGCCGCTGGTGATCCTCGCCCATCGCATCGTCTGGTCGGCGCCTACCGCGCTGATCCTCGTGATCGCCGCCGGCAAGTGGGGCGAATTCGCCGGCGTCTTCCGCGCCCCGCGCATGCTGTTCACCCTGCTCGCCTCCTCGATCGCGATCGCCGCCAACTGGACAATCTACATCTGGGCCGTCACCAACCATCGCGTGCTGGAAGGCAGCCTCGGCTACTACATCAATCCGCTGATCGTCTTTCTCTTCGCGGCGATGTTCTTCGGCGAGCGCTTCCGGCCGCTGCAGCTTCTCGCAGTCGGCATCGCCGCCGCAGGCGTCCTCAACCAGACGCTTGTGGTCGGCCAGTTCCCCTTCGTGTCGCTCTCGCTGGCGTTCTCGTTCGCGATCTATGGCGCGATCCGCAAGACGACCAATGTCGACAGCCGGATCGGCTTCGGCCTCGAGGCGCTCTGGCTCTTCCTGCCCGCCCTCGCCTATCTCGTCTTTTTCCTGCCGCCGGGCGTCGCCGCCTTCGGCTCGGGCGAACCGGGCTTCATCGCGCTGCTACTGCTCGCCGGCCCGCTGACAGCCACGCCGCTGATCCTGTTCGCGATGGGCGCCCGCCGCCTGCGCATGTCGACCATCGGCGTCCTGCAATTCATCGCGCCGACCGTTCAGCTCTTCATCGGCATCGCGATGGGCGAAGCCTTCACCGGCGGCCACGCCGTCACCTTCGGCCTGATCTGGACGGGCGTCCTCATCTTCACGCTTGCAGGACGGCAGCCGCGCCTCGTCGTCCCGACGGCCAGCTGACAAGAAAAATCCCCGCCGGGATGGTCCCGCGGGGATCAGTTGAGGTGATTTGCCATGCGAAGTCGCGAAGAGCGATTTCGAAGACAAGATCGCAAATCCGGCGCCAGCCCAAATTGGTGCGCCTTAACCGGAAATCCCCAATATCTGCGCAGCTGCAGCACCTGCGCGTTAAGGACTGTCTTAAGACTTCAGCCCGATGCTTCGCGGCGGCACAGATGTCCGATCTTTTTCGGACATCTCGCAGATTGGGGGGAGGCGCTTCACACCTGTGAAGCCCTGCCCGTGATCTACAGCGGCGCCGGGGTCGTTGAGTGAGACATCCGCGGGGGCGGCGCGCGAGGCAGGCGCGACAGATTTTCCAGGCTGGAGGCAGGACAATGAGTGCATCGACAGATCCCATGCAGTCGCCCGAATGGGAGGTTGCCCGCCGTGACTGGTATGAACAGGCCCGGACGCAGCTCGAAACACTTCAGCAGGCCGTGAACTCCGCCGTCCCAGGCTCCCTCGCGCTGGAAACAATCTACGGACCGATGCACGACATGGCGGGCCTCGCCGGCGTGTTCGGCTACGACATGCTCGGCAAGATTTCCCGCAGCCTGATCGAGACGCTCCGCAAGGGCGCAAACCCGCTCGACGACCGCATGCTGATGGTCGCCAAGGCCCACCTTGCCGCCCTGGTCGCCCTCCACGCCCGCGACATGCGCGGCGACGGCGGCCCGCAGGGCCTCGCCATCCTCGCCAAGTTGGCCAGTATCCACGCCTGATCTGGCTGCTTACAAACACCCATATAGCGCATCGATGATCCGCGACCGGCGCGCATCCTCCAGCAGGTGCGTCCCCTGCTTGTTCATGATGTAGGCGCCAGCCAGCCCCGTCGCAGGATCGCCGAACGCGCCCGAACCGCCCCAGCCCGAATGGCACAGCGTCTCCGGGTTCGGCCCATAGATCAGCGACGGATTGCGCATCACGCCCGCGCCGAACGCCACACGCCCAGGCAATACGCGATCCTCGCCCGCAACACGCTGGCGCGTCAGCTCGTCCCACGTCACCGGCGCGATCACCCGCGTCTCGCCGATGCGGCCCTTCTGCGCGAACGCCGAATAGAGCCGCGCCATCCCCGGCGCCGTTCCATGTCCGTTGGCTGAGGGAATCTCCGCCATGCGCCAGGCCGTCGTGCCGCGCGGCGCGGCTGCCCACGGCGTCAGGAAAGCCGCCCGCGTCTCCGCATTGCTGTGCGGAAACTGCGTCGGCGCCTTCGGCTTCAGCAATTCCGCACAGCGGCCATGTTCGCTCTCGGGCAGTCCGATCCAGAAATCGATCCCGAGCGGCGCGCACACATCCTCGCGCAGGATCGTCCCGAGCGACCGCTTCGACACGCGCCTCACCAGCTCGCCCGCGATGTATCCCCATGTCAGCGGATGATAACCCGACCCATCGCCCCTGCTCCACATCGGCGAAAGCTTCGCCAGCTCCGCCGACAGCGCCGGCGGATCAAGCCACAGCTGCGGCTCAATCGGCTCGGCAAACCCCGGCACGCCCGCCTGATGCGACAGCGCCTCGGCCACCGTGTACGCACGCTTCCCCGCAGCACCGAACTCCGGCCAGTAGTCCGCGAGAGGAGCGTCGTAGTCGACAAGCCCGCGCTCGACGAGCATCGCCACGACCAGCGCCGCGATCGGCTTGGTTGCAGAATAGACAGGGCACAGCGTCCGCTCATCCCACGCAACCGTCCCCGCCCGATCGGCAAACCCGCCCTGCAGGTCAACAACAAGCTCGTCGCCAAGATACGCCGCGAAACACGCGCCATGCTCCAGCGCGTCCGCGAAGTTCGCCTCGAACGCCGCGCGGACAGGTTCGAATCCGGCGGCCGTAAATCCGGTGATGCTCATGTCCCTCACATCGTCTTGCAGCGGTTGCGCGTCAACCAGATCGTGCGCAATGATCCGGCAGGCAACGCATTCAAGGCTTGGACATGATCGAGATCAACGGCATCGCCCATATCCAGATCACAGCCGGCCGCTACGACATCGCGCGCGCCTTCTACATGAAGCTCCTGCCCTTCCTCGGCCTGAGGCAGGTGCTCGACAACGAATACGGCTACTACTGCGTCGGCGGCCGCACCGGCGTGCTGATCTCGAAGCCCGCACCCGAACACGAGGGCGAGCGGTTCGTGCAGCAGCGCGTCGGCCTGCATCATGTCTGTTTCCGCGCCCGCTCGCACGAAGACATCGATGCCGCGCATGACCTCATCAAGTCGCTTGGCGTACCCATCATCCGCGCCCCACAGGAAGACGGCTGGGCGCCCGGCTACTACTCGATCCTGTTCGAGGATCCCGACGGCGTCCGTCTTGAGATCAACTTCGTTCCCGGCAAGGGCGTCTTCGACACCGCGGAAAAAGCCTTGAACCCGGCCTACCCGAACGCGCCGTCACGCGACTGACCGCACTGGCGCTGCGAACCGCTGCGCCAGCCGATCGCTGCACGCCGCCAGCGACAGCTCCGTCCCCGACCATTCGATTGTGCGCGCAATCACTTCATGCGTCGCGCCCGTCGCATCGCCCAGCGCAGCCTCAGCTCCAAACCCCGACACCAGCCCGCCCGCAAAGCGAAGCGTCAGTGTGTCGCCCGTGCCATTGGGAATCCGACCCGCAACCTTCGCCGTCTCCGCGAGCATCGCCGCGTCGACATCGACATGCAGCACGCCGATCCCCTGCGGCGACGGCACGGACGAGATCAGCCACCGCCCGCCCCGCGAACGCGCCGCGCGTGCAACATCCTCCGCCGTCCGCAGCGCCGCGATATCCGTACCCGTCAGCCGCGCGAACTCCCACAGGTTCGGCGCCAGCACATCCGCCAGCGGCACGAGGTCGGCAAGCAGCGCCGCCTCCGTCTCCGGCTTGATGTAGAGCCCCGGCGCCACATCCCCCATCACAGGATCGACGATCACGATCGGCCGCTCCGGCGCGCTCGCATGCGCCTTGCGGCGCGGCGCCGACCGCACGCGCGCGATCGCATCCACCGCCACCTTCACCTGCTCCGGCCGCGAGAAGTGACCCGTCACCACGGCATCGACCAGCGAGAAGAGCCCGTTCGCCTCGACGCCCTCCAGCATCCCCGCCATCACTTCGGCCTCCACAGGCGCGCCGCCCGGCGTCCCCCAGCCCGGATGTCGGCCGAACAGGCAGGTCGGCACATGGACATGATCAACCTTCATCGGCCCCAGCACGTAGGGCGCTATGCCCCCGCCAACCCGGCTGGCGGCGACGAAGGATGAAATCACGAGCACGAGAGGCATGGCTGTCCATTCGCGCATCAGGAGTGCGCGCGACGACATTACCCGGCCCGCGGCTTTCCTCCAGCTTGATCTTGCGGGCTGCCTCCGCCATGACCACCGCGACTTCAAGCCCCGACTTCAAGCGAGAGGCCTCCCATGTCCGCCATCCGCCCCCGCCGTTCGGTTCTCTACATGCCAGGCGCAAACGAGCGCGCGCTGGAGAAAGCGAAAACCCTCCCCGCCGACTCGCTGATCCTCGACCTGGAGGACGCCGTCGCGCCGGAAGCCAAAGTCGAAGCCCGCGACCGCGTCTGCAATGTGGTGAAGGCGGGCGGCTATGGTCCGCGCGAACTGATCATCCGCATCAACGGCCAGGACACCGAATGGGGCAAGGCCGACCTGCGCGCCGCTGTCCAGGCTAAACCCGACGCCATTCTCGCCCCCAAGGTCGCGACTGCGGAAGACATACGCTGGCTCGACGAACAGATCTCTGAAGCCGGCGGCGCCACCGAACCGCGCCTCTGGGTGATGATCGAGACCCCGCTCTCCATCCTCAACATCAAGGAGATCGCCGCCGCCGCGAAGACGACGCGCCTCGCCGGCTTCGTCATGGGCTCCAACGACCTGATCAAGGATTTCCGCGCCGAGCCGATGCCCGGTCGCGAGAACCTCGCCGCCTGCTACACCCTCGCCATCGCCGCCGCGCGCGCCTACGACCTTCTGGTCTTCGACGGCGTCTACAACGACATCGCAAACGCCGACGGCTTCGCAGCCGAAGCCAGACAGGCACGCGCCTTTGGCTTCGACGGCAAGACGCTGATCCACCCGACGCAGGTCGAACCCTGCAACACCATCTTCGCCCCCGCCGCCGACGCTGTCGCACAAGCCCGCGACGTCATCGCCGCGTTCGCCGATCCCGCCAACAGCGGCAAGGGCGTCCTGAAAGTGAACGGCAAGATGACCGAGCTATTGCACCTTGCCCAGGCAAGGCGCACCGTCGCCGTGGCCGAGGCCATCGCCCAGAGAGAGGCCGCACAGTGACCCTCAAATCCGATCCCGGCAATTTCTTCGAGGATTTCGTCGTCGGCGATGAGCTGGTGCACGCAACGCCGCGCACCGTCACAGAAGCAGACGCCGCCATCTACACCGGCCTCAACGGCTCGCGCTATGCGCTGTACTCCGCCGATACCTTCGCACAGGACATCGGCCTCGAGGGCGCGCCGATCGATCCACTGCTCGCCTTCCATGTCGTGTTCGGAAAGACGGTGCCGGACATCTCCCTGAATGCGGTCGCGAACCTCGGCTATGCTGACGGCCGCTTCCTCGCGCCGGTCTATCCCGGCGACACGCTGCGCGCCGTCTCCGAAGTCATCGGCGTCAAGGAAAACTCCAATGGCAAGACAGGCGTCGTCTACGTCCGCACGCACGGCTACAATCAGCAGGACACGGAAGTCCTGAACTATGTCCGCTGGGTGATGGTCAACAAGAAGGACCATGCGAAGCCCGCGCCCGCAGCTGTCATTCCCGAACTCCCCAAAGCCGTCGATCCGCGCGACCTGCCGCCGCGCGCCTATGCGCTCGAGGACTACGACTTCACGCTTGCAGGCTCGCCCTTCGGCTTCGAGGATTACGAAATCGGCGAGAAGATCGACCATGTCGACGCCTTCACCGTCGAAGAAGCCGAGCACCAGATCGCCACGCGCCTCTACCAGAACACTGCCAAGGTCCATTTCAACGAGTTCGCGCAGCGCCAGACGCCGCGCGGCAAGCGCCTCATCTATGGCGGCGTCGCCATCTCGCTGGCGCGCTCCATCGCCTTCAACGGCCTCGCCAACGCAGCCGAGATCATCGCGATCAACGCGGGAAGCCACGTCAACCCGCTGACCGCCGGCGACACCGTGTTCGCGTGGTCCGAAGTGCTCGACAAGGTCGATCTCGGAGATGGCCTCGGCGCCCTGCGCCTGCGCCTGGTCGCGACCCGGAACCTGCCCTGCTCGGAATTCCCCTACAAGGACGCCGAAGGAAAGTACCTCACCGAAGTCATCCTCGACTTCGACTACTGGGCGGCCATTCCCAAACGGGGGTAGTCCTCCCTACATAGGTGACATGAGCATCGCCGACTTTCCCCAGTTCGCCGCAGCGTGCGCCATCCTGTTCTCGGTGGTGATCCGCTGGCTGCGATCCGGCGCGTCGTGGGAGTCAGTCGAGCAAGGCAGCGCCACGGCCAACGAGCTGCGGGAGCTCACCGGCATTCTCGATTACGACAAGCTGCAGGAAACCTTCGGCCCCCCGCGCCTTGAGGACGGCGCCTTTCGCGTCACCCGCCGCGACGTGCTGCGCGAACGCACCGGCCTCGGCTATCTCTTCGGCGACCGCTATCTCGACGGCGCCTCGGCGCTGGTCGCCATCGCCACCCTCCTCCCGCTCTGGCCCACCTGGAGCACACGCTGGTGGCTCGACACGCTGCTGGCCTTCGCCTGCATCTACCAGGTCGCAGGCTGGGTCGCGTCAGCACGGTTGTTCAAGCAGAAGTAGTCGCGAGCTTTACCGCCCACCCCGCAAGAACCTCGCCATCCATCGCCCGACCATCTCGTTGTCATGCCGCTCAGCCAGCGACGCGATCGCCCCATCCACCTGCTCATCCGACAGCCGTCCCCGCCGCGCCGCATACAGCGCCGCGACAAAGTCATCGCCGAACTCCGGATGCCCCTGCATGCTCATCACCGGAGCGTCCGTGTACTCGAGCATCGCATGATCCGTGTGCGCCGACCGCGCCAGCGTCACCGCGCCCGCAGGCGGGATGACCACCTGGTCCTGATGGCTCACCGCCAGCGACACGCTTGCGCCGGCGCCAGCCATCCACGCGCGACGCTCCAGCACCTCATACATGTGCCGTCCCACGCCCCAGCCCTTGTCCGACTTGCGGACATCCCCGCCCATTGCGTCCGCGATGATCTGGTGGCCGAAACACACACCCACCATGGGTGTCTTCACGCGGAAGGCCCCGCGCACGAAATCCCGCAACGGGTCCATCCATGGCGTGTGGTCATAAACCCCTGCAGGCGACCCCGTGATCACCACCGCCTCGCAAGCCGCCGGATCGGGCAAAGCGTCACCATCGACCAGCTTCACCACCGCGAACGACAGCCCGGCATCCGCCTCGCCCAGCAGGGCCGCGAACATATCCGGATAGAGCGGATACGCCTCGCTCAGCTGTCCTGGCGCCCGTCCCGTTTCGATAATCGTTACTCGCATCCCACGATCAATAAGGCCTTTTTCCCCAAGGCCAAAGCGTCGCGTCCCGCCGCGTTGACAGCACCGGAGGCGGGTCTAATACCGGGTGCGGCGCAGTCAGGCTTGCGCCGGGGCGAAAAGGAAAACCTCGCAATGTCCAGCTGGACAGACAAGCGGCCGATGTCGCCGCACGTGCAGGTCTGGAAATGGCATCTCACGATGGCCTCCTCCATCCTCCACCGCGTAACCGGCGTCGGGAACTATATTGGCATCGTCCTTGTCATCGCCTGGCTCTTCGCCACCGCCGTCGGGCCTGACCTCTACGAACCGCTCGCCGGCCTGATCGGGTCGATCTGGGGCCAGCTCATCCTCTTCGGCTTCACGTTGTCGATCTGCTACCACCTGCTCAACGGCCTGCGTCACCTCGTGATGGACGCAGGCGCGGGCTTCAATCCGAAATTCGCGGGCTTCACCGCCGGCCTCGCCATCGTGCTGGCCGCTGTTCTCGCCGTCGCCATCTGGTACCTCGCCGGCCTCGTCCCGGGCTTCGACCCTCTCAACATGACGGGCGCTGCATCATGAGCAAGCCACAGCCCACCATGCGCACGGCACTCGGCAAGGTCCGCGGCCTCGGCTCGGCGAAACACGGCGCCGGTCATTTCATCGCCCAGCGCGTCACCGCCATCGCGCTCGTCGTCCTCGTCCCGCTCTTTCTCATCACCCTGATCAACGCCGTCCGCGGCGGCTATGACGGCGCGCTCGCCTATGTGGCCGACCCGTTCAACGCCGTGCTGATCCTGCTTGCGATCGGCGCCGCGCTCTACCACATGCGACTGGGCATGCAGGTCGTGGTCGAAGACTACATCGCCAAGCACGGCACGAAGGCCGTGCTGCTCATCCTCACCACTTTCATCTGCGTCGTCCTCTTCGCCGCCGCCGCCTACGCTGTCCTCAAGGTCGCAATCGCATGACTGCCCCAGCTTCACCGAGCTATGTCTGGAACGACCATACATATGACGTCGTCGTCATCGGAGCCGGCGGATCCGGCCTCCGCGCCGCGCTCGGCTGCGCCCAGGCCGGCCTGAAGACCGCCTGCATCTCGAAAGTCTTCCCCACCCGCTCACACACGGTCGCGGCCCAGGGCGGCATCTCCGCATCGCTCGGCAATATGGGCCAGGACGACTGGCGCTGGCACATGTACGATACGGTGAAGGGCGCCGACTGGCTCGGCGACCAGGACGCGATCGAATACATGGTCCGCGCCGCCCCCGCCGCCGTCTACGAGCTTGAGCACTGGGGCGTGCCCTTCTCGCGCACCGAGGAAGGCAAGATCTACCAGCGCGCCTTCGGCGGCATGACCAAGAACTATGGCGAAGCCTCGATCCAGCGCACCTGCGCCGCGGCCGACCGCACCGGCCACGCCATGCTCCATACGCTCTATGGCCAGTCGCTGAAACACGCTGTCGACTTCTTCATCGAATACTTCGCGCTCGACCTCATCATGCAGGACGGCGCCTGCCGAGGCTTCACCGCGCTGAAACTGGACGACGGCTCACTGCACCGCTTCCGCGCCCAGCGCGTCATCCTCGCCACCGGCGGCTATGGCCGCGCCTACTTCTCCGCCACCTCCGCCCACACCTGCACAGGCGATGGCGGCGGCATGGCGCTGCGCGCTGGCCTGCCCCTGCAGGACATGGAATTCGTGCAGTTCCACCCCACCGGCATCTACGGCTCGGGCTGCCTCATCACCGAAGGCGCACGCGGCGAAGGCGGCTACCTCACCAACTCCAAGGGCGAACGCTTCATGGAGCGCTACGCCCCCACCGTGAAGGACCTCGCCTCGCGCGACGTCGTCTCACGCGCGATGACGATGGAAATCCGCGAAGGCCGCGGCGTCGGATCGCAGAATGATCACATCCATCTGCACCTCGATCACCTCGACCCGAAGATCCTCCACCAGCGCCTCCCCGGCATTTCGGAGAGCGCAAAGATCTTCGCCGGCGTCGACCTCACGAAAGAGCCGATCCCCGTCCTGCCGACCGTGCACTACAACATGGGCGGCATCCCCACGAACTATCACGGTGAAGTCCTCACCAAGACGGCCGGCGATCCCGACACCATCGTGCCCGGCCTGATGGCCGTCGGCGAAGCGGCGTGCGTCTCCGTCCATGGCGCGAACCGCCTCGGCTCCAACTCGCTGATCGACCTCGTCGTCTTCGGCCGCGCCGCCGGCCTGCGTTGCGGCGAAGTCCTCGAAGCCAGCGCCAACCAGCAGGACCTGCCCAAGAACGCAGGCGATGATCACCTCGCCCGCTTCGACAAGTTCCGGAACGCCAAGGGCTCAACCCCCACGGCGAAACTCCGCGCCACCATGCAGCGCGCCATGCAGGAAGACTGCGCCGTCTTCCGTACCGGGGAGACGCTTCAATCCGGCGTCAAGCGTATCGCCGAAGTGGTCTCCGGCGTCGCCGACATCGGCGTCACCGATCGCGGCATGATCTGGAACACTGACCTGATCGAGACGCTCGAATTCGAGAACCTTATCATCCAGGCCGCCGCCACGGTGAACTCCGCCGCCAACCGCCAGGAAAGCCGCGGCGCCCACGCCCGCGAGGACTTCCCCAACCGCGACGACGCGCAGTGGATGAAGCACACCCTCTCCTGGGTCGACGCCAAGGGCGGCGTAAAGATCGACTACCGCCCGGTCCACGCCTACACGATGTCCAACGACGTCGAGTACATCAAACCGAAGCCGCGGGTGTACTGAGCCCGGCCCGTCTTCGAAACGTGGTGAATTTTCATCCTGCTGGTCGAGTCTATCCGGCAGCATCCACGCAATGGCTGAGCTGATCTGAGCCTTCTGGCGCCATTGTGGCATGTCCCGATCCTTGGGCCCTTCTGGCCGGACCTGCGGACGTTGCGATGAAGCCCGTTTACCCTGATCTGCTTGCCTGCCCGGTCACCTCCGGCGAGCTCCTCGAAACGGGGTCTGGCGTTCTGGGCGCGACCGGCGGGCCACAATACCGCACGGTAGACGGCGTGAACTGCTTCCTTGGCGTC
>CAIKXW010000063.1 GCA_903831485.1 uncultured Alphaproteobacteria bacterium
GATGCCGCATGCGGCTCATTTCCAGCTCGCGCAGCGCGCCGGAAATCTGGCTACGGCACCGATCGACCCAGGCCTGCGTCCCGCGCTTGTGGATCACTGTCTCATAGACCAGCGAGACCGCCTTGTCGGCGAGCCCCGTCGCCAGCGCACACACCCGCATCGCTTCGCGCCGCTCCGCGCCCGCCGGCGGCATCATCACCAGCGCCGGCGGCGCCAGGTGGTCCAGCGCATCAAGGATCGTGAAACTGTCCACCAACGCCTCGCCCGTGTTCAGCACCAGCGTCGGCACGCGCATCAGCGGATTGTACGCCGCGATCTTGTCCGCATCGCCGAACACAGACCACGGCCGGTGCTCGAACGGCATGCCGTAAAGCCGCATCGCGATGGCGACGCGCCGGACGAACGGGCTGTCATACTGGCCGATCAGAATCACGGACTGCCTCCTGTCCCGCCATAACAGCATGTCGGTTATCGGCCGCGCAACGCAAACACGCGCGTAACCCATGGAAAACCCGACGAAAATGCCGCATATCGCGAACCAATTGTCACCTTCCGGACAGTATGCGCCAACTCCATGTGTTAGGAACGCGCTTGGGTCGGACGGGGCCTGACAGCGTCCGCGCCTGATGCTGCTGAGACGAACGACCCAGCGATCGGTCTTTCAGGTTGGGAGGCTCGACGGTGGAATTCGACGCCCTGCTGCTCTCGCGCCTGCAGTTCGCCTTCACCATCGGCTTCCACATAATCTTCCCGGCCTTCACCATCGGCCTCGCCTCCTTCCTCGCCGTGCTCGAAGGCCTCTGGCTGAAGACGAAGAACCCCGTCTACCGCAACCTCTATCTCTTCTGGGTCAAGATCTTCGCCCTCTCCTTCGGCATGGGCGTCGTGTCGGGGGTGGTGATGAGCTACCAGCTCGGCACAAACTGGAGCGTTTTCTCGGCGCAGGTCGGCAGCGTCATCGGGCCACTGTTCGCCTATGAAGTTCTCACCGCATTCTTCCTCGAGGCGTCCTTCCTCGGCATCATGCTGTTCGGCTGGAAGCGCGTCGGCCCGAGGCTGCACTTCTTCGCCACCTGCATGGTCGCCATCGGCACGCTGATGAGCGCCTTCTGGATCCTCGCCGCCAATTCCTGGATGCAGACACCGCAGGGCTTTGCCTTCGCCGACGACGGCACGATGGTCGCGACAGATTTCGTGCAGGTGATCTTCAACCCCTCCCTGCCGGCGCGCTTCGCGCACATGGTCCTCGCCGCCTACCTCACCACCGCAATGGTCGTCGCCGGCGCCTCGGCCTTCACGCTGCTGACGAAGAAGGCTGTCGCCGAAGGCGGAACGGCGCTGCGTATGGGCGTGCTGATGATGGCGATCGTCGCGCCGCTCCAGATTGTGGCCGGCCACGAGAGCGGCAAGGTCGCCCACGAATACCAGCCAGCCAAGGTCGCCGCGATGGAGGGTTGGTGGGAAACTCGCACGCAGCAGCCGACGCTGTTGTTCGGCTGGCCCGACGAGCAGGCGGAAACCACCCACGCCGCGATCGGCATCCCCGGCATGGGCTCATGGTTCGTCGCCGGCGACGCCAACGCCGAATTGCAGGGCCTGAAGGCCTTTCCGAAGGAAGACCGCCCGCCGGTGTGGATCACTTTCTGGGCCTTCCGCATCATGGTCGGGATGGGCCTCGCCATGGTGGCGCTCGGCGTCTGGGGCGTAGCAGTCTGGGCGCTGAAACGCATCGACCGCGCCAGCCTCTATCACCGCGCCCTTGTCCTCGCCGCACCGTCCGGCTTCATCGCTGTCCTCGCAGGCTGGATATCCGCTGAAGTCGGCCGCCAGCCCTACGTCGTCTATGGAGTCCTCCGAACCGCTGACGCCGTGTCGCCTGTCGCGGCAGGAACGGTTGCGACCTCCCTGCTCTTCTTCATGATCGTCTATGCCATCGTCTTCTCGGCCGGCGCGCTCTACATCCTGCGCCTCATGGCCAAGGGCCCTGAAACGCACGAGCCCACGCCGGAAGAGACCAGCGAACCACCCGGATCGCCGCTGGCGACCGGCGTCGCGAGCGCCGCAGAGAAGGGAGCCTGACGCCCATGTTCGGCATCGAACTCTCCATGATCTGGGCGGTCCTCATCGCGGTCGCTGTCTTCCTCTATGTCGCCCTCGACGGCTTCGATCTCGGCGTCGGCATCCTCTTCCCCTTCGCCAAGGACCCGCGCGAACGCGACCACATGCAGGCCGCCATCGCCCCCGTGTGGGACGGCAACGAGACATGGCTGGTCCTGGGGGGCGGCGGGCTCTTTGCGGCCTTCCCGAAAGCCTACGCCGCTCTCATGCCCGCCCTCTACATGCCGATCACACTGATGCTGCTGGCGCTCATCTTCCGCGGTGTGGCGTTCGAGTTCCGCCATCATGGCCGCAAGACCGGCAAGAAATGGTGGACCATCGCCTTCTCGGGCGGCTCGATGGCGGCAGCAGCCTCACAGGGTCTCGTGCTCGGCGGGTTCATCCAGGGCGTCAATGTCGTCGACGGGGGCTTCGTCGGTGGCCCGCTCGACTGGCTGACCCCCTTCTCGCTCCTTGTTGCGGCTTCACTGGTGATTGGCTACGCGCTTCTCGGCGCCGCATGGCTGGTCTTCAAGACAGAGGGCGAACTGTTCGAGCGCGCCCGCCACTGGGTTAAGCGCCTCGCCGTCCTTTCCGCACTCGGCATGGCCGGCGTCAGCCTCGCGACCCTGAGCGTCGATCCCCGCGTCACCGAGCGCTGGGGCGTCACCATGACCAGCATCGACTGGCCGACCTTCGCCACCCTCGCGCCGCTCCCCATCGTCGCCGGCGCCCTGATCTTCCTGCTCTGGCGTGACGCCGACCTCCGCCGCCACTCCCAGCCTTATCTCTACAGCGTCGCGCTTTTCCTCGTCGGCTATGTCGGCCTCGCCGTAAGCCTTTGGCCCTACATTGTGCCGTTCCAGATGACGCCAGCCGAAGCCGCTGCCGCCGACAACGCGCTGGCGCTCATGCTATGGGGGGCGATCCCGATGCTGCCGGTGATCCTCGGCTATACGGCCTACGTCTACTGGCTCTTCCGCGCCAAGGTGACCGATGAAGCCGCCTACCATTGAAGGCCCGCCCGAACCCGGCGACCCGAAGCGCCCCCTCGGCAAGAGCCTGCTCTGGTTCGCCGCACTCTGGGTCGGCGGCCTCGCCTCGGTCGCGGCGGTCGCATACGCGCTCAGGGCGATGATCGTCTAGGACCGCTCCGCCAGAAACGCACGCAATGGCGCCAGCGACTCCGCCGGCGCTTCTTCATGCGGCACATGGCCAAGCGCCGGAAACGACACCAGCCGGCTGTCCGACAGGTTCCTCGTGTAGTCCGCTGCATTGCTGAACGGGATCAGCGCATCCTTCTCGCCCCACAGCAGGAGCACGGGCGCCTTGATGCTCCGCAGCAGCGGCTCAGGCTCGACAAGCACCGTCTGCTCCATCCGCCCCAGCAACGCCTTGCGGGCGCCTGGCGCCAGCATCAGGTCGTGATAGCGATCCACCGTCGCGGGCGTGAGCACCGAAGGATCGCCATAGCTCGGCTCCAGGTTCATCTCCAGAAGCGCCTTCGGCAGCACATACTGCATCGCCTGCATCGCCTGCAACGCCATCGGCACATCAGGCGCCTTGCCGTATTCGAACCCCGGACTCGCAAAGCCATCCGGCGAGATCAGCACAAGCTTGTCCGTCCGCTCCGGGTGCTTGGCCGCGAACGTCCACGCGATGCGGCCACCCAGCGAATTGCCGATCAGCGTGGCCCGCGCAACGCCGCGCTGGTCCATCAGCGCCACGATCAACGTGATGCTGCGCGCATCGGTGTAGTCATTCGTCGGGTCCGGCGGCGACAGGCCCGCGCCCGGCAGATCCAGCCGGATGACGCGGTATTCTCCCGCAAGCGCCTGCGCCCACGCCTCCCACGTATGCAGGCTCGACCCGAACCCATGCAGCATCACAAGGGCTGGCGCATCGCGCGGCCCCTCATCGCGCACATGAAGCTGCGCGCCGGCAATCCCGGTCATGTCTGCCGGGCTGCGCAGATAAAGCGCCTCCAGGTCCGCGCGCGACCGATCCGGCGTCCACAGCCAGATCGCGGCGCCGACGAGAGCGACGACAACCAGGCCGAGGATGATCAGCAACACGCGTTTCATGCGGCTCACGAGAACACGCTGTGCGCGCCGCGCTCGATGGACGCTTCGCCCGCGATGACGCGTGCGTAGTGATCGAACAACGTGTCGGCGCCGGTCGACGGCGTTGCGTCCGCGTCGTAGCGGCCGGCCTTGTCGTCCCAGACCAGCATCGACTCTGTCGCATAGTACCGCCCGATCCGCGCCAGCTCCGCCTTGTCGCGCATCGCAGGAACCACCCTGCCCGCAGCCGACAGCGCCGCGATGATCGCATCCAGCATCGCCACCGGCGCGCGCGAGAAACGCGGCTCACGGCCCAGCAGCGCAAACAGCTTCTCGCCCTGCTCGCGCGGCGTGATCGCCGGCCCCGGCCCGCCGATGGGGAGCACGCGATTGCTCCGCGCCGGATCGCTGACGCAGTCGGCAAGATAGCGCCCAAGATCATCGTCGCTGATCGGCTTGCACGCCGTCAGCTTGCCATCGCCAAACATCAGGAACGGTTTGCCACGCTGCACACGCGCGATCTGCCCCGACAGCGACTTGAAAAAAGCCGTCGCCCGCACGATCGAGTAATCTAGACCCGACGCGACCAGCTCCTGCTCGAAGGCCAGCTTGGCCTTCTGGAATTCCAGCTGCGGCTTCTGCACACAGATCGCCGACAGCAGCACGAACTTCGTGACGCCTGCAGCCTTCGCCGCCTTCAGCGCATGGGAATGCGCCAGATGATCAACCGCCCACGCATCCTTCGGCGCGCCCGTCCGCGACGCCATGCATGAGACGACCGCATCAAATCGCTCGCTGCGAAGCCCTACCCGGGCCAGCACGTCCGCATCGATCGCATCGCCAAACCGCGTCTCCGCCCCGGCGAACATGTCTGGGCTGCGCTCGCGCCCCGGGCGCACCAGGCACACCATCTCATGCCCCGCCGCCACCAGCGCCCGCACTGTCGCCATGCCGATCGCGCCCGTGGCCCCAAGCATGAGGACGCGGCGGCGTGCGGTGGGCTGTTCCATGTTTCCTGCGGGGGCTTGGTCAGTCATGCCTGTTTATGGTCGGGCTTGTCGTTTGGCTCAATGGCGCATCAGCCACCTTGTAGCCGGCCTATCTGGCGCCTCCGCCGCCTTTGTCCTAAACGGCGGTCCCACGCATCAAAAGGCAGCCGCCATGACCGAGCATCCGAAAAAGGGCAATTCCGGCAAATGGCGTCCGCAGACCATGATGGTGCGCGGCGGGCTCACCCGGTCCCAGCATGGCGAGACCTCGGAAGCGCTCTTCCTCAATTCGGGCTTCGTCTATGACAGCCCCGAGGAGCAATCCGCCCGCATGGCCGGCGAGAAGCCCGGCTACATCTACAGCCGGTACGCCAACCCCACCGTCCGCATGTTCGAGGAACGCCTCGCGCAAATCGAAGGCGCCGAGGATTGCCGCGCCACCGCCAGCGGCATGGCCGCCATCCACACCATGCTGGTCGCCCCGATCAAGCCCGGCGACCGCATCATCGCGCCGCGCCAGCTGTTCTCGTCGTGCGTCTGGATCCTGAAGAACCTGATGCCGAAAATGGGCGTCGAGGTGACCTGGCTCGACGGCTCGGACCTTCGCCAGTGGGAAGAGGCCACGCGCAAGCCGTGTCGCTTCTCCATCATCGAGACGCCGTCCAACCCGCTCCTTGATGCGGTGGACATCCGCGCCGTGGCCGACCTCGTCCACAATGCCGGCGGCGAGCTGATCGTCGACAACATCTTCGCCTCGCCAATCCTGCAACGCCCGATCGAGCTCGGCGCCGACTGGGTCGTGTACTCCACCACCAAGCACATGGACGGACAGGGCCGCACGCTGGGCGGCGCCATCCTCGGCAAGACCAAGAAGATCGTTGACGAACTCCAGCAATACTATCGCCACACCGGCCCCTCCATGTCGCCGTTCAATGCGTGGGTCGTGCTCAAAGGCCTCGAGACGATGGACCTCCGCGTGCGCCGCATGAGCGACAACGCCCGCACGATCGCGGATCGTCTCGCGACCAACCCGAAGATCAAGGCCGTGCGCTATCCCGGCCGGAGCGATCACCCGCACCACAACACCCACGCCGCGCAGATGCCGGACGGCGGCGGCTCCATGCTCGCCTTCTCGCTGAAAGGCGGCGGCGAGGCGGCCTTCGCGATGCTCAACCGGCTCGGCCTCGTCGACATCTCCAACAATCTCGGAGATGCGAAATCGCTGATCACCCACCCGGCCACCACCACCCACCGCACGCTCACTGCAGAGGAGCGCGCGGCGATCGGGCTGGACGACACCTGGGTGCGCCTGTCGGTCGGGCTCGAAGATCCCGAAGACATCGCCGAAGACGTCGAACAGGCGCTAGCCGGTAGATAAGCAGGCCTGAGCCAACCGTTTAGGCGGTTTCACAAAGGCTATTGTTGCAAACGCAACAAAAGCGCCCATATGTCGATCCGAACGCAAACGCCGCGAGCCTCGCGGCAGGGGACGCGTCTGTCATTCGAAGGGACTAGTTCATCATGAAGAAGTTCATTCTCGCCGCCGGCGTCGGCCTTGCCGCCCTCGCCGCCGCCTGCAGCCCGGCCGCTCAAACCGCGGCAGCTCCCGTGGCCGAGGCGCCCGCAGCCGCGCCGGCGCCGATCACCATCACAGCCCCGGCGGGCGATTATGTCTCCGACCCCAACCATTCCAGCGTGAACTTCAGCCTGCAGCACCTCGGCCTGTCGGGCTACAATCTGAAGTTCAAGACCTTCGACGCCACCGTCACGTTTGACCCCGCCAATATCGCAGCCTCGAAAGTCACGGCGACCATCAAGGCCGCCGACATCGTGGCCGGCTATCCGGGCGACTATGCAGCCGGCCATCCGGGCTCGAAGTTCAAGTCGTGGGAAGATGACCTGGCAAACTCGACCAACTTCCTTGACGCCGGCGCGCACCCGACGATCACCTTCGTATCGACCTCGGTCGAGCCCTCTGGCGAGCGCACAGCCAAAGTCACCGGCAATCTCACGCTCAAGGGCGTAACCAAGCCGGTCACGCTGGATGTCACCTTCGCGGGCGAAACAGACGCGCACATGTTCGCCAAGGTTCCGGCCATCGGCTTCTCGGCCGTCGGTTCGTTCAAGCGGTCGGAATTCGGCCTCGACTACCTCCTGCCCTCGATCGTCGGCGACGACGTGAAGGTGCAGATCGAAGGCGACTTCATCCAGAAGCCCGCCGCCTGATCACGGTAGCCTTACAAATCGAATAGGGCGCAGACCCTTGAGGTCTGCGCCCTATCTCCGTTAGCTTGCAGCTTGCCAGCCCTGAGGGGGGTGCCAGATGAACGCCTATCCCTACGAAGCCGAAACGAACGGGGTCTGCATCAGGGTGCGGCCTGTCTTCGTCGACGAGCAAAGCTCGCCCGAGGACGACCGCTTCCTGTGGGCCTACCACATCGAGATCGAGAACCGCGGCGCCCACACCCTGCAGCTGATGACCCGCCATTGGCGCATCACCGACGGCGACGGGCGGATCCAGCATGTCGACGGGGCCGGCGTCATCGGCAAGCAACCTGTCCTGCGCCCAGGCGCACGCTTCGAGTATTCGTCCGGCTGCCCCCTAACCACCCCCTCCGGCATGATGCAGGGCGCCTACCGGTTCGAGGACGAAACGGGCGCGAGCATCGAGGCGACGATTCCCCTGTTCGCCCTCGACAGCCCCTACGACGAGCGCCGACCCAACTGAAGCCGAGCTGGCCGCGTGTTACCTCGCACAGAATGCCTTGCTACGTGCTGTAACGTCAGCTGTAACGGTAATTAACTCCCTGACGTCATTCGCTTTTCCTATCAACCTTCCCAATAACGCCGCGGCATCGACCGCGGTGACGTGAAGGGAGGGAATCCATAGTGCTCAAGGTCACCTGCAATCGCGCCAGCCTGATTTGCGGAGCGAGCCTTCTGGCGCTTGTCGTCGGCGCCCCTGGCGCCCTCGCGCAGGGCCCCAGCGAGGACGGCGACCGCGTCGTGATCGTCGGCGTCACCATCGAGGAGAGCCTGCCCCAGGAACTCGAGAGATACGGCTCGGACCTCGAAGTCGTCACCTCAGAGGAGATCCGGAACAACGTTTATGTGGACGCCCAGCAGGCGCTCCAGATGAAGGTCCCCGGCCTGTTCGTCGCAACCCGAGGCGGGCCGTTCAGCTACATGGACATCTCGCTGCAGGGCTCGCGCACGCAGGACATGCTCCTGCTGGTCGATGGCGTCCGGATCAACAACCGCCTCTACGCCACCACGATGAGCGACACCCTCCCCGCCTCCATGATCGAGCGGATCGAGGTGCTGAAGGGCGGTCAGGGGCTATACTACGGAACGCAGTCCGCGGCGGGCGTCGTCAACTTGGTCACTCGCGGCTACACCGATGACTTCAATGGCCTCGTGAATGTCGCCGCCGACACGAATGACGGCCGCCACATCGACGGATATGTCCGCGGGCGGGCCGGGCCGGGCAACTACGTGCTGTTCGCCTCGCACGACAAGGGCGACGGCTTCGAGACCTACGACGCCTTCGCCCCGAGCACGACCGACCGCAACCGCAGCTACGATGTGCTGAACTATGGCGGCAAGTACCGCTTCGAACTCGGCGACCGCATCGCCGTCGACGCGCGCTACCAGCACACCGACGCCGCCGTCGACAACACAAACCCGCGCCGGATCGCCTACTCGGTCAACGAGCGCGACGAAGACATCGCCAGCATCGGCGTCGATATCAAAGCGGCCGATTGGGCGCAGGTCCTGGTGAAGGGCTACTGGCACGACTGGGATTCGACCTACACGACGATCCGCAACCAGCTGGCCAGTGGCGGCGCCGGCCCCGGCATCGCCGGCCAGGTGACGACCGACCTCAACACCTTCTGGGGCTTCGAGGACAAGGGCATCAACGCCCTCGCCAAGTTCACCCCCGGCGGCCCGTTCGAATACCTGATCGGCTACGACTTCCAGCAATACTCCGGCAAGGACGACGTGCTCCTGATTGCGGAGCAGGAAGAAGACGTTCACGCCGTCTACGGCCAACTCCGCTCGACGGACGACGTCATCAAGAACGGATCGTTCGCGATCGGCGCGCGTCACAGCGAGGGCACAGGCTCCAGCCTCACCGTCTGGAACGCCTCCGCCCGCTACGACTTCACGCCATGGCTTTATGCGCAGGGCAATATCGGCACGAGCTTCCTGCTTCCGACAGCGGAACAGCTCTACGCCATCGACCCCTTCTCCACGCTCGGTAATCCAAATCTCGAAGCCGAAGAAGCGGAGAACCTCAACATCGGCTTCGGTGGCGAGATCGACGTCGGCCCAGCATTGTCATGGCAGGCGACCTGGTTCACGCGCGACATCGACAACCGCATCCAGTTCGAGGATTGCGACGACACGAACCCTGCCACCGATTGCGCCACGCTCTACCCGTCGCTCGATCCTTCCTTCTTCACCGAAGGCTTCTACCGCAACCTGCCCGGCACGGTTGAGGTGCGCGGCTTGGAACTCTCTGGTGCGGCGGATTTCAAGAACGGCTTCACGGCTGTCGCCAGCTACACTGACAACGAGTCGAATGTCGACGGCGGCGCCCAGCTGGCCCGCATACCCCGCACCCTCGCCAAGCTCGGCGGCTCGTACGATGGCGGACAGTGGGGAGCTGACCTGTCGGCCCTCTGGGTCGGCGAACTTCGCAGCGCCTCGCTCGCAGGCGGCGTCGGGGTCGTTTACTACGGCGACTACATGGTCATCGACGTCGCGGCTCATGTTTTTATCGACGCCGACCAGAAGCACAAGCTGACGGCGCGCCTCGAAAACGCCCTTGACGAGGAATACCGCACCAGCGTTGGGCGCTCTGCGCCGAGCGCGGGCAATGACACCACGCCCGCCTTCGTCTTCGGCTTCCGCGGCGTGCCGCAAACGCTGCGTGTATCCTACAGCTACGCGTTCTAGACTACGACCGGCCGCCTCCGGACCTCCCCCCGGAGGCGGCAAAAGGGAACGCCTTCGATGATCCTGAAGTCGCTCATCATCACGCACCGATATGTCGGCGTCGTGCTGGGCGTGCTGATGACGGTCTGGTGCCTCTCGGGCTTCGTGATGATGTACCAGCCCTACCCCGCCACCGCGGCGGAGGAACGGCAGGCCGGCCTCGAAACCCTCGACCTGTCAGCTTGCTGCACAACGCTTCCAATCACCGACGACACGCCGCTGGGCAATGCGCGGATCGAGATGCTGGGCGGCGAACCGGTCCTGCGCATGACCGGCGCGGATGGCCCGGAGACCTTCGCGCTCACCACAGGCGATGAACTCCCGCCCGTGCCCGAGTCCGGCATCCGCGCCATCGCCGCCACCTGGGCCGCCGGCCACACCATCACCGGCGGCGTCGCCACAGTCGAAACCATCCGCATCGACCAATGGTCCGTGCAGGGCGCCCGCCGCTGGCAGCCGCTCTGGCGGGTCGCCTTCGACGACCCGGCCGGCAGCTGGATCTACATCAACGGCAAAACGGGCGAGGTGGTGCAGGACGTCAACGCGCATGAGCGTTTCTGGAACTGGCTCGGCGCCATCCCGCACTGGCTCTACCCCACCATCCTCCGCGAGAACGCGCCGCTTTGGAACGAGGTGGTGATCTGGTCGTCCGCCATCGGCTGCTTCCTCGTCGTCACCGGCATGGTGATCGGCTTCATCCGCCTGCGCGGAAA